>JAFUWR010000086.1 GCA_017471125.1 Clostridia bacterium
CAGCGCCGCCGCGCCCGCGAAGCGGCCCACCACCACGGCGTCCACCGTGTTGTAGAGCTGCTGGAACACCGTGCCCAGGAGGATGGGGAAGAAGAAGGTCAGCACCTGCCGCCAGATGACCCCTTCAGTGATGCCGTTGTGGCCCTTGTGTTGCACCGTTTATCACCAACGCACTGTATGATGAGATGTTTTTTTCTTGCGAGTGTGGAGTGTGGAATGTGGAGTGAGGAGTTGTGGTTGAGATCCTTCGGATCTCTTTTATCCTAATGACCGGGGAGGTTTGCCCCGGCGGAGACAGGTCAAATCAAACAAACCCGAAGGGTTTGCACCTGAACTCCACACTCCACACTCCTAACTCCTAACTCACGCCCAGTCCATGTCTGTAAGGACCTCGCACCCGTCCTCGGTGATGGCCACCAGGTCCTCGACGCGGACGCCGAACCTGCCGGGGAGGTAGATGCCGGGCTCGATGGAGAAGATCATGCCGGGCTGGGCGACGACCTCGCTGACGGAGGAGCAGTCGGGGAACTCGTGCTCGTCCAGGCCGATGCCGTGGCCGGTGCGGTGGGTGAAATACGGGCCGTAGCCGGCGTCCTCGATGACCTTCCGGGCCGCCAGGTCGATGTCCTTCATCTTCACCCCCGGGCGGCAGGCGGCGATGCCCGCGCGGTTGGCGGCGGTGACGATGTCGTGGACGCGCTTCTGCTCGTCGGTGACCGCGCCGAACTGCACGGTGCGGGTCATGTCGCTGCAATAGTGCTTCCAGATGAGGCCCACGTCCATGATGACGGTGTCGCCCTCCTTGAGGGCGGTCTTGTCGGAATCGTGGTGCGGCTCCGCGCCGTTGGGCCCGAAGCAGATCAGGGGCGTGAAGCTCGGGCCGCTGGCCCCCAGCTCCAGCGCGATCTCGTTGTAGAGGGACTGTATTTCCTTTTCGGTGACGCCCGCCTTGAGCGCCTTGGCGATGCGGCCACAGACCTCCACGTTCATCCGGGAGCTTATGCGCATCAGCTCCAGCTCCTCCGCGTCCTTGCACAGCCGCGCCTCGTCCAGCGGCGCGCTGCCCAGGGCCGGGACCACGTCGGGCCGGGCCTCCATCAGGCGGATGGTGAAGTGGCTGTGCCAGGTCTTGTCGATGCCGAGCTTTCCGGGCGCGATGTCCGGGGCCAGCACCGCGACGCAGTCGTCCGTGTCCTCGTACTCGATCATCGGCACGTCCGTCAGCCCCTGCAGGGCGAACATCCGGTTCGCGTAGAGCTTCAGCGTGCCGTCGTCCTTCACGTGCAGCGCCAGCATGCGCTCGAAGGGCTCGCACCACACCCCCGTCAGGTAGAATACGTTCGCCGGGCTGGTCACCAAGATCTGGCTCAACCCGTGTTTCCGCATGTTGCCGATGACCTTCTCGATCCGCGCTGTGTTCATATATATACCCCTCCTGTGTGTATAACTGGCTGTATTGTATCACTAACCATCCCCAATGACAAGCGCAGTTATGTTACACTATCTCCAATCCCTAATCCCTAATCCCTCTCACAAAGTATTGGACACATCCCCCATCCCATGTTATAATAATGTAGATTTATCTGTAAGAAATGGGGAGGACGCCCGTGAAGAGAAGGATGCTGTGCCTGCTCGTACTGCTGTGCATGCTGTTGTCCGGGTGCGCGGCCAGTCGGCAGGAGGAGGACAAGGGCGCGGTGGTGGTGGGCTTTTCGCAGCTGGGTTCGGAGAGCTCCTGGCGCATCGGCAACACGGCCAGCATGGAGAAGGCGGCCCGCGCCCACGGCTACGGCCTGATGCTGGACAACGCCAACCAGAAGCAGGAGAGGCAGATCTCGGCCATACGGTCCTTCATCGCCTACCAGGTGGACGTGATCGCCCTGTCCCCCATCGTGGAGACGGGCTGGGACAACGTGCTCAGGGAGGCCAAGGACGCGGGCATCCCGGTGATTTTGACCGACCGCATGATCGACACCGCCGACGACAGCCTGTACACGGTCTACATCGGCGCGGACTTTTTGCAGGAGGGGCGGCGCGCGGGCGAGTATCTATTGAAGAAGGCCGACGCCATGGGCGCTGACCACCTGAACGTGGTGGAGATCTCAGGCACCATCGACTCCACCCCCATGCGCGAGCGGCAGCAGGGCTTCATGCAGGTCATCGACGGCGACCCGCGGTTCACGGTGCTGGAGAGCGTGTCCGGCGACTTCCTGCGCTCCAAGGGCGAGGAGTGCGCCCGCTACCTGCTCGAGAAGTACGGCGCGGACGGCATCGACGTGATCTACTCCCACAACGACGGCATGACCCTCGGCGCGCTGGACGTGCTGGACGCCGCGGGCATCCGGCCCGGGGAGGACGTCGTCATCATCTCCGTGGACGGCGAGCAGGCCGCGGTGGACGCCCTCAAGGCGGGTCGGGTCAACTGCATCGTCGAGTGCACCCCCGACCTGGGCGACGACGTCATGGACATGGTCGAGGCGCTCACCCAGGGCAAGGCCGTGCCCAAGGCCATGCACCCGGAGGAGACGGTGTTTACGGAATTCGATGATTTGTCGCAGATCGGGCCGCGGGGATATTGACGAGTGTGGAGTGTGGAGAGTGGAGTTAAAATTACTCTACCTCATCCGTCAGCACCTGCGGTGCTGCCACCTTCCCCTAAAGGGGAAGGCTTTTGGCACCGTTCCCTATGCCTTCCCCTTCAGGGCATCTCTAAAATCTCACGAAGATGTGATATAATAGAGAAGAACAGGGGGGCGAAGAGATGGAACAGTTGAGCATCTTCAGTAGCGCCAAGCGAGAGGTAAAGCTGAGTGCATTAGGGGATAATCTTGAAAAGTTGAA
>JAFUWR010000004.1 GCA_017471125.1 Clostridia bacterium
CGGATGCAGCCGTGGGACACGGGCTTGCCGTAGTCCAGCACCGACTGCTTGTTCAGCGAGGCCATGTTGGGCTTGTTGTACAGCAGGGAGTGGAACATCACGTCGTAGTAGATGCGGCTGGCGTAGCGGGCGTAGCCGCCGAAGGCGTTGAAGTGGAACCACTCGGTGCGCTCGCTGTCGCGCTCCTTCTCCGGCATGGTGAACGTGCCGCAGGGGGTCGCGTCCTTCGCGCCCGAGGAGCACAGCATCTGCCGCACCACCTCGTCCGTCTCGTTGGAGTAGATCGTCACGATCTGGTTCGTGATGTCCACGTAGATGCGGTACGGCATCTTCTTGTCCGCCGCCAGCGCCGTCGGCAGCGACGCGATCAACAATGTAATGACCAATAGCGTTGAAAAGAATTTCTTCATATTCATAGCTGTAAACCTCGATAATGATCTATAATGATTTTACCATTATCCTATGTGCTTTTCAACGCGATGGGGTCGTTGAATCTGGGCAAAATTGTGAACAATTCTATAAGATTAGGGATTAGGGAATAGGGATCAGGGAATAGGGATCAGGGGAGGACCGGCCCCGCCATGGGGTCTTGATCCAGCATGCTGATCTGCCCGTCGATCCAGCTTTTCTGGTTGGCGGGGCGGACCCTATCCTCGGGGCGGAGGTGGCCGATCAGGAGGGGCGAGGCGGGGTCATGGGCGCGGCGGTTGGCCTGCACGGCGCGGGCGTTGTAGTTGGCGTAGCAGTATTTGCACAGGTGCCCGCAGGTGTTGTAGGCCCCGATGTCGCAGCTCAGATAGCAGGCGCAGGCATCGCGGGCGGGCGCGTGGCCGGGCACCTTGAGCCGTTCGCCGACGGCGCGCTCGTAGTCGGCGACGGTCATGCACCCGGAACAGTCCGCGCCGTATGGCGCCAGCTCGTCGCCCTCGGCGCAGGGCTTGACGGTCATGCCGTGGGCGGCGGCGATTTCGACGAGGGCTTTTCCCAGGACGAGCCGGTCTTCCTTAGCCACGACCTTGACGCCGGGGAAGTTGCGCTTGGTCTTTTCGTACAGGTCGATGAAGCTGATGACGGCGATATGGGTATAGCCCTCCAGCGCCCGGGCCATGTACTCGAAGGCACGGACGTGGCGTTCGACGGGGTAGTCGTCGCTTAAGAAGATGGGGTCGTAGCGCCAGCCCACGCGATGCGGCCCCACGATGTCGGACAGCCGCCGAAAGCTCTCCAATACTGCCTTCTTTCCCGGCACGTTCGGCTCGATCTCCCGCCCGTAGGGGGTGATGGTGACGTACCAGAACTGGCCGTAGGGCTCGAGCAGCTTCATATGGGGCAGCATGGGGGACGGGTCCTTCGTGCAGAAGCCGACGCAGTCCACCACCTCCGGCGACAGCACATAGCGCGTCACCAAAGTGGGATCGTAGGGGTTCCGCACCAGCACGTAGCCCTCCTTTAGGCGCTCGCAGAACCACGCTGAATAGAAGGCGGGGATGTCGGTGCGCTGACCGGTGTTGATGATCATGATTTTCAAAAAACCGCCGCCGGAGGCGGTCTCCGGCGGCGAACAGCGTTACACGTGCAGGGAGTAGTTGGGGGCTTCCTTGGTGATGTTGATGTCGTGGGGATGGCTCTCGACGAGGCCGGCGGAGGTGATGCGGATGAACTCGCCGCGCTCGCGCAGGGCCTGGATGTTCTCGGTGCCGCAGTAGCCCATGGAGGAGCGCAGGCCGCCTATCAACTGGAACACGGTGTCGGCCAGGGGCCCCTTGTAGGGCACGCGGCCCTCGACGCCCTCGGGCACCAGCTTTTTCTGGCCCTCCTGGAAGTAGCGGTCCTTGGAGCCCTCGGCCATGGCAGCGAGGGAGCCCATGCCGCGGTAGACCTTGTAGGAGCGGCCCTGGTAGATCTCGGTGGCTCCGGGGGACTCCTCGGTGCCGGCGAACAGGCTGCCCATCATGACCGCCGTCGCGCCTGCGGCGATGGCCTTGGGGATGTCGCCGGAGTACTTGATGCCGCCGTCGGCGATGATGGTCTTGCCGTACTTGTCGGCGACCTCGGCGCAGTCCATGATGGCGGTGATCTGCGGCACGCCGATGCCGGCCACCACGCGGGTGGTGCAGATGGAGCCGGGGCCGATGCCGACCTTGACCACGTCCGCGCCGGCCTTGATGAGGTCCTCGGTGGCGGGGGCGGTGGCCACGTTGCCCGCGATGATCTCAAGGTCCGGATAGGTCTGCCGGATCTTCTCGACCATCTTCAGCACGCCCATCGAGTGGCCGTGGGCGGTGTCTAAACCGATGACATCCACGTTGGCGTCCACCAGCGCGGCCACGCGCTCCATGGTGTCGGTGGTCACGCCCACCGCCGCGCCGCACAGCAGGCGGCCCCGGCTGTCGCGGGCGGAGTTCGGGTACTTGGCGGACTTCTGGATGTCCTTGATGGTGATGAGGCCGCGCAGCATGTAGTTGCCGTCCACGATGGGCAGCTTCTCGATGCGGTGCTTGGCGAGGATGGCCTTCGCCCCCTCGAGGGTGGTGCCCTCCGGCGCGGTGACCAGGTTCTCGTGGGTCATCACGTTGCGGATGGGCTGGTCGAAGTTGGTCTCGAAGCGCAGGTCGCGGTTGGTCAGTATGCCCACCAGGCGGCCGTTCTCGGTGATGGGCACGCCGGAGATGCGGAACTTGCTCATCAGCGCCAGGGCGTCCGTGATGGTGTGGTCGGGGGAGAGGAAGAACGGGTCGATGATGACGCCGTTTTCCGAGCGCTTCACCTTGTCCACCTGGCTGGCCTGCTCCTCGATGGACATGTTCTTGTGGATGATGCCCAGGCCGCCCTCGCGGGCGATCGCGATGGCCATGTTGTAGTCCGTCACGGTGTCCATCGCCGCGCTCAGCATGGGGATGTTCAGCCGGATCTTGGGGGTCAGCTGGACCGTCAGATCCACCTCCCGCGGCAGCACACAGCTCTTCTGCGGAACCAGCAGCACATCGTCAAAAGTCAGTCCCTCTCGAATGATCGCCATTTCCTCGCCCTCCTGCGTATAAATTTATAAAAGTATACCAGCAGTAGCGTAAGCCTGTTAGAGGATTGAGGTTAAAATTTTGCGGGATAGGGGAAAGAATAAGTTAGGACATCATCAAATGGGGAATGGGGAATGGGAAATGGGAAATGGCGGTGCAAATCCTACGGATTTGTTTGATTCCAATAGAAAACGCGGTAGCAGGTAACTCAATTCCCCATTCCCAATTTCCCATTTCCCATTATCTATAAATATTGACTTCCCATAATAAACATGTTACAATTGAGGAGGTCGTTCAGGCGCGTTTTTTGCGCCTGCAACAGAGAAGAAGAGGAGGAATAGGAATGAAGAGACTGATTGCCCTGGTGCTCGTCCTGATGCTGGCCATCCCGATGGTCGCGCTGGGCGAGACCGTGACTGCCGAGGCGCAGGGCTTCGGCGGCCCGGTCGTGGTGACCCTGACCGTCGAGGACGGCAAGATCGTGGACGCCGCCATTACCGGCGACGCCGAGACCCCCGAGGTGGGCGGCGCGGCGCTGGAGCCGCTGGCCGAGCAGCTCAAGGCCGCGGGTTCCGCCGAGATCGACGGCGTGGCCGGCGCGACCTTCACCTCCACCGCCGTCAAGGAAGCCGCCGCCGCGGCGCTGGCGGGCGGGAATGAGGACGCCCCCGCTGACGACGCGCCCGTGGCCTTCACCGCCGGCGAGTACACCGCCACCGCGGATGGCTACAACGGCCCCCTGACCGTGAAGGTGACCTACTCCGACGCCGCCATCGAGGACATCGCCATCGAGTCCAGCGTGGAGACCGATCACGTGGGCACCGTGGCCTTCGACATCATGATCCCCGAGATGCTCGAGGCCAACGGCTCCGGCGTGGACGGCGTGGCCGGCGCGACCTTCTCCACCCGCGCCCTGCGCAACGCGGTCAACGACACCGCCGAGCAGGCCGCCTGCACCAACCTGGACGCCTTCAAGGCCGCCAAGATCGAGCACGCCGCGGGCGATCCCGTGGAGGTCGAGTACGACGTGGTCGTGGTCGGCGCGGGCGGCGCGGGCATGGCCGCCGCGGCCCAGGCCGCGCAGGACGGCAACACCGTGCTGGTCATCGAGAAGAACGCCGAGGTGGGCGGCAACACCCTCGTCTCCGGCGGTCAGTACCAGTCCGTGATGCCCTACCTGGTGTGGGATCCCGCCGATCCCGACGCCACCACCGGCGTCTATGAGCACGACGGCCAGACCTACGACAAGGTCAAGTCCGTGCAGGGCTGCATCGACGAGCTCAAGATGATCCTGAACTGGTCCGAGGAGCCCTTCGACGAGGAATACTACAAGGACAACGAGTTCGTGGCCGGCGACGCCGCGGAGCTCTCCAAGCACGGCGTCCATCAGGAGTACCTGCCCATCCTGCAGGCCCTGAAGGGCGAGATCCAGGCCTACCTGGATTGGGCGCAGCCCCAGCTGGACGCGGGCACGCCCGAGAACCAGCTCACCCTGTTCTCCACCGTGAACCTGCACATCTTCCAGACCTACTACGGCGGCCTGCGCCAGTCCGCCGACAAGTCCCAGTGGATCTACGGCGACGTGGACCTGGTCAGCCAGTTCATCGAGGGCGGCCAGGGCCTCAAGGAGTGGCTCGAGGATCAGGGCGCGACGTTCGTCGAGAACACCCAGCCCACCCTGATCGGCGCGCTGTGGTATCGTGAGAACGAGTTCATCGGCTCCACCATCGACCTGGACGGCAACGGCGAGCCCGAGATGGGCCGCTGGGGCAGCTACTTCGCCGCGCCGATGACCACCCTGTACGCCGCCAACGAGAAGAACGGCATCATGATCCGCACCACCGCCACCGACCTGATCGTCGAGGACGGCCGCGTGACCGGCGTCAAGGCCGTGCACTACGACGGCACCGAGATCACCGCCAAGGCCGCCAAGGGCGTCATCCTGGCCACCGGCGGCTACGCCGCGAACATCGACATGGTGCTGGACCACAACGTGTACTGGTCCACCGAGTACCTGACCAAGACCACCAAGACCACCAACCGCTCCAGCCAGGTGGGCGACGGCATCGAGATGGCCGAGGCCATCGGCGCGGCCACCACCGGCCTGGGCTTCACCCAGCTCATGCCCATCTCCTGGGTCGACAACGGCAACCTCGCCTTCGGCGGCGGCAACTACGCCTGCTGGATCAACCCCACCACCGGCCACCGCTTCGTGGACGAGGGCTCCGAGCGCGACGTGCTGTCCCTGGCTGAGTTCAAGAACGGCATCGTCGTCAACGGCACGCCCGGCGTGTTCCTGGAGTTCTACAACGAGACCGAGCCCATCCCCGGCCCGCCCATCGCGCAGCTTGGCCCGGAGGACTATGAGGGCCGCTACTACTATGTGCACGGCAACGTGGACGAGCTGACCGAGCTGTTTGCCAAGCTGGACGGCGTCACCGCCGATCCCGCGCAGGTCCTGGAGACCATCAAGGCCTACGATATGGCCGTCATGGGCCAGGGCGACTATCCCGATGTGGGCAAGGCCATCGCCTCCCGCACCGTGGGCGACGTCGAGAAGAACGAGGACGGCAGCTACAATGCCGACACCTACGATCTTGAGAACACGCTGCTGACCGTTCGCCTGATGGCCCCCTCCACCCATCACACCATGGGCGGCCTGAAGGTGGACACCGAGCGCCACGTGCTCGACGCCGACGGCGCGGCCATCCCCGGTCTCTACGCCGCGGGCGAGGTCACCGGCGGCATCCACGGCGGCAACCGCCTGGGCGGCAACGCCATCGTCGAGATCTTCGTCTCCGGCCGCACCGCCGCCAAGGCCGTGACCGCTGACAACCAGTAATAACCCTTATCCCTACGTGGCAGGATCGCACGATCCTGCCTCGTTTCGTGTCCCGCATGCCCAATTAATGTTACAATGTTGTCGTTTGAGTATTGCGCGGAGTTCTGATATAATATAAGCTGTAATGGTGTTTTGTGGATAGTCAGAACCAGGCTTAGAAATATGTCGCGCGTCATTTCCAGGGACGTCATGCGTTCGGAAAGGTGAAATACTATGCAGATGACGATGGATCAGGCCGTCAGGCCGGGATTATCAGCCTTTGCCCTCAAGCGGTCGAGCGGCTACGTGATGCGGTCGGAGAAGCGCCCCGGCTACGGCGGCGCGTCCGGCGGCGGCGGTGGCCGCAAGCCCAGGAAGCCCAAGGCGGGCATCTTCTATATCATCATGACGATCATCATCTCCGTGCTGGTGTGGCCCATCGGCATGGTGATGCTGTGGCGCAAGAAGGTGCGGATGCAGGCGGGCACGAAGCTGCTGATCTCGCTTTTGACGATGTGCGTGTGCGTGTTCCTGATCGTGTTCGCGCTGACGGTACACGTGGACAACGAGCAGTACACCGCCTTCCAGGACAAGGCCAACGACTGGCTCAACGAGGCCAGCGCGAAGCTGGCCGTGGCGGGGGACGCCGCCTATCGCCAGGGGGTCGAGACCTGGGGCGTGATGACCGAGTTCGCCGACAACGCAGCCCGGCCGGTGATGAACACCGTGGCCGACGGCATGGACCGCGCGGTGGCGCTGGCCTGCATGGCCCGGGCGAAGGTGCAGAACGTGCCCATCGAGGAAGTGACGCCCATCGAGCTGATGCCCCTGGTGCCCGCCTCCGACGCGCCGGTGGACGCGGTGGGCGACGACGACGGGACCGCCGTGCGGGTGCGCATCCCCGAGAACACCCCCGCGCCGGGCGACGCGAAGCCGCTGTCCCCGGGCACGCTGACCGCCGACGGCACCTTGAAGCCCGACGAGACGCCGGAGCCCACTCCGACCCCCGCGCCCACGCCGGAGCCGACGCCCACCGAGGAGGTGCTGGTCTGGTCCGCGATGGACGAGAACGGCGAGCCGGAGGCCGAGGCCACGCCGGAGCCCGAGGCGACCG
>JAFUWR010000087.1 GCA_017471125.1 Clostridia bacterium
CACGCCGCCGTAGGTCATGCCCACGGTGATGAGGCCCAGCATGACCACCACCATCACCACGCCCGCGACGCCGCGGACGACGGGCTTCGCGAGCCTTCGGAAGATGCCGGTCATGCCCCAGCCGACGGCCAGCAGCAGGGTGAGCAGCGGCAGGTACACGTACAGCCCGCCGTTCACCAGCGCCAGCCCCGCGAACTGCCTCACGGCGCTCAATATTAGTGTCAATATTATCAGGCCGATCAGCGCCCAGAACGCGATCTTGTCCCCCGTGCGCGAAAAAAACCTCATGTCAGACCTCCCGTGCTGCCGAAGCCGCCGATCCGCTGCCCGTCCGCGTCGTCGTCCTCGGTGACGCCGAAGGGCAGGAACACCCCCTGGGCGAAGGCCTCGCCCGCGGCGACGGTCAGCGGCCGGTCGCCGGCGTTGTGCAGCTTGATGAATATGTGGCCCTCGTTGAGGGCGTCGAAGTAGTCCGAGTCCACCACGCCCACGGTGTTGTTGAGCATCAGCCGGTACTTGAAGCCCAGCCCGCTCCGGGGAAACAGCATCAGCACCCACCCAGGCTGTATCCTGGCCCGGACGCCGGTGGGCACGCTCACCGTCTCCCCCGGCGCGAGCGCGATGTCGAACGGCGCGAAGAAGTCGTAGCCCGCCGACCCCGCCGTGGCCCGCCTGGGCAGCCTGACGGCATCGTAGGGCGCGCCCCCGCCCGGCCAGTCGGCCTCAAACCGTTCCCGGCTGACCTTCAAAAATCGGGCTATACCCGTCATCGTCATCCTCCCCTTCGCCCAGGTACCGCTCCCGCAGGCGCTCCGCCGCGGGGGTCTGGCGCTCCGCGTCCAGCATCCCCTCCCGACACAGGCTCAAGAAGCCCGTCTCCCCGGCCAGCACGAAGTCCATCAACTGCACGTCGATGGTATTGAGCGCCAGGGACAGGGCGCGGATGGTCTCCAGCTCGCCGGGGTACAGCTCCAGCGGCTCGAGGCCCACGAAGGCGATGATATACACGTACCGCGCCTCCAGCGCCAGCGCGTTCTCCATCAGCTCCCGGGAGCACAGGTGATCCGAGATGTCCAGCGTGTCGCTCAGCTTCATGAAGCACAGCACGCGGTCGTCGTAGTCGGCGTAGACCACCCGGACCTGGGGCGCGGGCACCGACCGCCAGCGGGGCTTCAGAAAATCCAGCAGGTCCTGGAAGCGCCAGATGCGGGTCTGGGACTCCTGTTTGACGCCGGTGTAGGCCATAAGCAGCTCCGACGTGGTCAGCAGGCAATCGGCCATCCCGGGCGTGATGCCCTCCACCGCCGTCAATTGGGCGCGGTCGGCCCGGAGCACGCCGTCCACGGAGCCGAAGGCCGTGATCAGCGACCGCGCCGCCTCGGACATGTCCATCCGCGGCACCGCGTAGCCCAGCAGCAGCTCGATCACCTCGAAGGGCCGCAGGGCGTCGAAGCCGTCTGCCTCGGCCCGCTGGCGCAGGCGCTCCCGGTGGCCGGGCCAGTAGGGCTTCTTCTCTCGCTTCTCGCTCATGGGATCAGTCCACCAGTTCTATCTTGTCCCGCCCGAACACATCATAGGATTGGTCGATGACGCTCCGGGCGACGCTGCCGACCTTCCTGTCCGGCTGGGCCGCGCCCTCCACCGCCATGACGATGCTGACCGGCGCGCCGAAGGCCTCGGTGAGCGCCTGGTCGATGAGGGGCTTCTTGCGCTCCAGCAGCTTCATGTGCATCATCTGCTTCTTGGCGAACTCCACCGTCACCGCCTGCCCGTCGAAGCGCAAAAACCGCATGGACCCCAGGGGCGCGCGGATGGGCTGGTTCTCCTCCATGAGCCGCTTGACGGCCTCGAGGTATTCCGGCGGCGGGTCCTCGGCGGGGGTCGGCTTCGGCGCGTCCTTGGGCTTTTCCTTGGGCGGTTCCTTGGGCGCGGACTTTGCGCCCTGCCGCGCAGGGGCCGCGGGCACGCCCTGCTCGATCAGCTTCTCCACACGGGTCAGCCGCTCGGTCACCCCGGCGTCCGGCTCCTTCTCCGGGTGGCAGGCCCGGACCGCCGCCAGCTCCAGCACCGTCCGGGGGCGGGACGCCCAGCGGGTGTCCGGCTCGGCCCGCATGAACAGTTCCAGCATGCGGTCCACCGCCGCGGCGTCGGTGCGCCGCGCCTGTTCCGCGAAGCGCTCGGCGTCCTCGGGCGTGATCTCAAGGATGTCCTGAAGGCCCTCCTTCACCGCCCCGGCCAGCATCACCGCCCGCAGGTGGGCGGTGGCGTCCCTTATGAACACCTGCGGGTCCCCGCCCCGGCGGGACACGGCGTCGATCTGCCGAAGCGCCGCGCCGGCGTCGCCGTCGATGAGCGCGTCCACGAAGTCGAACATCGCCCCGCGCCCGGCGGTGCCCAGCACGTCCCGGGCCAGCTGCGCGGTGACCTCCCCGTCCGTGTAGGACAGGCACACGTCCAGCAGGCTCAGCGCGTCGCGCATCGCGCCCTCGGCGGCGCGGGCGATCTCGTAGAGCGCCTCCTCCGATGCCTCCCGGCCGATGCCGCCCAGCACCACCATCAAGCGTTCGATGATCGTCTCGATGGAGATGCGGTGGAAGTCGAACCGCTGGCAGCGGGACAGGATCGTGGCCGGCAGGCGCTGGGGTTCTGTGGTGGCCAGTATGAACACCGCGTGGCCCGGCGGCTCCTCGAGGGTCTTTAAGAGCGCGTTGAACGCGCCGGTGGACAGCATGTGGACCTCGTCGATGATGTAGACCTTGTAGCGGGTCACCGCCGGGGGGAACTTGATCTTCTCCCGAAGGTCGCGTATCTCATCCACGCCGTTGTTGGAGGCCGCGTCGATCTCCATCACGTCCATGGTGCTCTCCTCGGCCAGGGCGCGGCAGCACTCACATTCGCCGCAGGGGTCGCCGTCCTGGGGATTTAAGCAGTTGATGGCCCGGGACAGCACCTTCGCCGCGGTGGTCTTGCCCGTGCCGCGGGTGCCGCAGAACAGGTAGGCGTGGGCGATGCGCCCGGACATCACCTGCCGCTTGAGCGTGCGCGTGATGGCGTCCTGGCCGACGATCTCCGTAAAGGTGTTCGGCCGCCAGGCACGATAGAGCGCCTGATAGCTCATAGCTCCCGCCTCCTGTCCTGATCATTTACCTACACAAAAGGTAGAGAATACCCTGTCTATCACACTTTCCGTGGCGTTCTCCCCGGTGATCTCCCCGAGGCAGGCAAGCGCCTGCCGGATATCGATGGCGGCGGTGTCCAGCGGGAAGCCCGCCCCGATGCCGTCGATGGCGGACCTCAGCGCGGCGGTGGCGTCCTGGGCCAGGCCGATGTGCCGCTGGGCCACCAGCGCGCCGTCCGCTTCGTCCACCGCGACGCGCCGGGTCAGCTCGTCGATCAACGCGCCGACGCCCGCCCCGGTCTGGGCGGACAGCTCCACGACCATGGCGTCGGTCAGCGCCTCGATGTCCTCCCGCGCGACGACCCCGGGCAGGTCGGACTTGTTGAGGCACACGACGGCACGCCCGTCCGCCGCGCGGAGCAGCGCCATATCTTCCTCGGTCATGGCCTCCGCCGCGTCCAGCACGATAAGCACCACGTCCGCCCCGTCCGCCGCCCGCCGCGCCCGGTCCACGCCGATGCGCTCCACGGGGTCCTCGGTGTCCCGCCGCCCCGCGGTGTCCGAAAGCTCCGCCACCACGCCGCCTAAACTGACGCGCTCGGTGAGCACGTCCCGGGTGGTCCCGGGCACGTCGGTGACGATGGCCCGCTCCTGCCGAAGCAGCGCGTTCATCAGCGACGACTTGCCCACGTTGGGCCGACCCGCCAGGACGATGCTCGCGCCCTCCCGGAGGATGCGCGCGCCCCGGGCGTCGCAGCGGGCGTCGATCTCGCGGACTATTTCTTGAAGCTCTATCACGACCTCCGTGGCCGTGGCCTCCTCGTCCACCTCGTCCGGGAAGTCGGTGCAGGCTTCGATCTTCGCCATGACGCCGGTCAGCCGGTCCGACACCTGCCGGACGAACCCCGACACGCCGCCCTCCAGCTGCCGCATGGACGCCCGCGCCGCCGCCTGCGAGCCCGCGCCGATCAACTGCATGACCGCCTCGGCCCGGGCCAGGTCGATGCGCCCGTTCATAAAGGCCCGCTTGGTGAACTCCCCGGGCTCGGCAGGCCGCGCGCCCAGCGCCAGGGCCCGCTCCAGCACCGCCGACGCGCAGGCCGCGCCGCCGTGACAGTGGATCTCCGCCACGTCCTCCCGGGTGTAGGTCCCCG
>JAFUWR010000088.1 GCA_017471125.1 Clostridia bacterium
GTTGTTGCCACAATGTAGGGGCGCTGCCCCCAGCGCCCGATAACAACGCCGGGAAGCCGATCGGCTCCCCGGCGTTGTTCCACATATCATCACAGCAAGTGCGCGCACCGCTTGTCGAAGGAGATGTACGCCTGATCGCCCACGTTGAATATCTTCTTGTTGACGGGGCAGTTGTCGGTGATCTTGACGAGCGTGTCGCCCACCCGGACGTGGTAGTTCTGGTAGCTGCCCATGAAGCAGGAGAGCTCCACCCGGCAGGGCAGCGTGCCCGCGTCGGCGATGGCGATGGCCTCGGGCCGAAGCACGATCTCGGCCTCCGACCCCACCGCGGCCTTGCTGCCCTCGGCGGCGACGGACACGGGATGTCCCTGCACGTCGATGACCGTCTCCCCCGCGGTCACGTCGCGGACGGTGCCCTTCAGGAAGTTGCACTCGCCGATGAAGTCCGCCACGAACTCGCTGTTGGGCCGGTAGTAGATCTCCATGGGCGAGCCCATCTGGGCGATGACGCCGCCCTTCATCAGGATGATGTTGTCGGAGATGGACATGGCCTCGGACTGGTCGTGGGTCACATAGATGGCGGTGATGCCCAGCGCCTGCTGGATGCGGCGGATCTCCGTGCGCATCTGGACGCGCAGCTTGGCATCCAGGTTGGAGAGCGGCTCGTCGAACAGCAGCACGCCCGGCTCCACCACCAGCGCCCGGGCCAGCGCCACGCGCTGCTGCTGGCCGCCGGAGAGCTGGTTGGTCATGCGGGCCTCCATGCCGGAAAGCTCCACCAGGGCCAATATGTCGGTGACGCGCCTCTGGATCTCGTCCTTGGGCACCTTCCTAAGCTTCAATCCATAGGCCACGTTGTCGAACACATTGTAGTGCGGGAACAGCGCGTAGCTCTGGAACACCATCGCCGTGTCGCGCTTGTTGGGGGTCAGGGCGTTGATGGACTCGCCGCCCAGGTAGATGTCGCCCTCGTCCGGGGACTCGAAGCCCGCGATCATGCGCAGCGTCGTGGTCTTGCCGCAGCCGGACGGTCCCAGCAGGGTGACGAAGGTGCCGGGCTCGATGGTCAGATCCACGTCGTGCACGGCATAGAAGTCCTTGCCGGTCTTGGGGTCCTTGTAGATCTTTGAGATATGGTCCAGTTTGACGCCCTTGGGCTGCTTCACGCGCAGGTCCGCCATATCACTCAGCCTCCTTTATCTTTCTGCTGGTGCCGAAGTATTTGATGACCACGTTCATCAGCACCACCGCGCCGTAGGTGATCAGTATCAGTATGGTGGCGAAGGCGCAGGCGATGCTGTACGCGCCCTTCTCCGCGAATTCATTGATCTGCACGGTGATCAGCAGATAGCTGGGCGTCACCAGCAGGATGATGGCGGAGATGGCCGTGATGGAGCGCACGAAGGCCGTCACCAGGCCGGAGAGGAAGGAATCCTTGATGAGCGGCAGCGTCACCGACGTGAACACCTTGAGGCTGTCCGCGCCCATGTCGTAGGCGGACTCCTCGATGGACTTGTCGATCTGCCGAAGCGCCGAGATGCCCGAGCGCGTGCCCGTGGGCAGCGAGCGCACCACGAACACGATGATGAGGATCAGCCCCGTGCCGTAGATGCCGCTCAATATGCCCGTGTGGAACAGGCCGTTGGCGAAGCCGCGGATGTAGCCCACGCCCAGCACCGTACCCGGCACGGCCATCGCCAGGATGGACACGGCCTCGATGAAGCCCTTGCCCCTGAAGTTCCGCTTGACGACGAGATACGAAATGATCATCGACAGAAGCGCCGTGATGGGCGACGCGATCAGCGACAGCACGAAGGAATCCCTGAACGCCTGGAAGCCGCGGTAGCGGGTGAACACCTGGCCGAACCACTTGAAGGTCAGCGGCGTGAACTTATAGCCCCAAGTCGGGAACAGCGCGCCGATGGGCACGCAGACGTACATCAGGATGACGAAGCACGCCGCCAGCGCGCAGAGGATGGTCAGCGGCACGGTGACGGACTTGTCCTCGATCAGCATGCGCACGCGGCTGGCCTTGCCGGTAAGCGTGGCGGCGGTCTTGCGCTCGAGGTAGTACTTCTGCACCGCGAACATCGCCAGCGTGATGCACAGCAGCACCACGGCCATCGCCGCCGCGCCCTGCTTGTCCATGGCGCCGGTGATCTGGAGGTAGATCGTGGTCGCCAGCGTGTCGTAGCTGCCGCCGATGATCATGGGGTTGGCGAAGTCGGCGATGGACTCGATGAAGGTCACCAGAAAGGCGTTTCCAAGGCCCGGCAGCAGCAGCGGGAAGGTCACCGTGGTGAACACCTTCCACCGGGTCGCGCCCATGTCCCGGGCCGCCTCCTCCATGGAGGGGTCGATGTTCTTCAAGAGGCCCTTGAGCATCATGTAGCACACCGGGAAGAAGGTCAGCGTCTGCACGATGACGATGCCCCAGTAGCCGTAGATGTTGTTGTCGTAGATGCCCAGCAGGAAGCGGGTGATGAGGCCTGCCTTGCCGAAGAGCATGATCATCGACAGCGACAGCACGAACGGCGGCGACACCACGGGCAGCATGGACACCACCTTGAACAGCCCGCCCACGGCCCGCTTCATCCGCACGTACACCTCGACGTACGCAAACAGCAGGCCGATCAGCGTGGAGAGGATGCCCACCACGAAGCCCACCTTGAGCGTGTTGGTGATGGCCCGCCGAAAGGTGTGCATCTGGAAGATGCGCCGAAAGGTCTCCAGGGAAAGCCCGTTGGTGCCGTAGAGGCTGTCCACCAGCAGGATCGCCAACGGGTAGAGTATGAACAGCGTCAGAAAGGCGATCAGGACCACGATGGTGGTCATCATGATGGGGTCCGCCATCAGCTTTTTCCGATCCAGCGCCGCGCTTTGGCCACGTGCCATATGGGCCTCTCCTTTCAATTTTGTTTGAGGGAGTAGGCAGTAGGGAGTAGGCAGTAGGGGCTGTTGCCGAGGTCCCATTGTTCCCCACGGCCAACGCATGAGTTACGACAGTATTACGACAATATGGACAAACGCCATTGTAGGGGCGCCGTTTCGGCGCCCGCCCGAGTACATCCCGCGGCGTCGTACCTGGCGGGCGGCGACCTCATCCGCCCCCTTCGGGGGCACCTTCCCCTGAAGGGGAAGGCAAAGCCGCCCCTACGGCATAGTTCCGTCATTTGCATGTCGTAAATCGCAATCCTTGCGTGTGCCCTGCCCTGTTCCCTGCTCCCTGTTCCCTGTTCCCCACAATTGAAACAATCCCCGCCCCGAAAAGGGCGGGGAATAGTTCCATTAGGCGTTATTCGGTCTTGAAGCGGTCGTCGGCGGCGTCGCCCAGCGCGTTCATGACCTCCTCCACGTACTTGGAGGTGTTGGCCGCGGCGTCGGCGAAGTCATAGCCGTCCCAGACCAGGCTGGGATCGAGGCCGAAGTCGATGGCGGCCTGGGGCTGGGTGGCGTTGTCCAGCACCAGGAACTGGTAGGAGCCGGTGTTCGCGGCCATGTTCACGCACTCGGGAGAGAGGGCGTACTCCATGAACAGCTTGGCGGCGTTGGGATGCTTCGCGCCCTGGAAGATGGCCACGGGCCCGATCTCGCAGGAGGTGCCGTCGGCGGGGATGATGAGCTGGATGTTCTCATAGCCGTTGTCGACGATCTGGGTGATGCCGTCGTGCAGGAAGCCGATGCCGATCACGCACTCGCCGGTGCCCACGTTCTTGGAGGGGCCGGAGCCGGACTTGGTGTACACCTGGATGTTCTTGTCCAGGGCCACCAAGTACTGGATGCCCTCGTCGTGGCCCTTCATCTGGAGGATGGTGTTCACGACCAGCTTGGCGGTGCCGGCGGTGTTGTAGTTGGACAGCCAGATCAGGTCCTTATATTCGGGCTTGAGCAGATCGTCCCAGCTCTTGGGCGCTTCCAGATTCAGGCGCTTGAGCTCGTCCTTGTTGACCATGAAGCCCAGGATGCCGGTGTAGATGCCGTACCAGTAGCCATCGGGATTCTTGTACAGGTCGCTGAGCAGATGGGAAGCGTTGACGGGCACATAGCTGTTGTCCAGGATGCCCAGCTTCACGGCGTCGTCATAGGGGTTGTTGGTGCCGGCGAACCAAACGTCGGCAGAGGGGTTGCCGTTTTCCTCGGCGATCTTGTTAGGCACCTCGCCAGTGGACAGGCGCTGGTACATCGTCTTGATGCCGAAGAGCTTCTCAAACTGAGCGGTGGCGGCAGACAGATAGTCTTCCTCGCAGGAGCCGTACACCACCAGGGTGCCTTCCTCCTTGGCGGCGGCCACCAGGTCGGCGGGATACTCCGTCTCGGCGCTGGCAAAGCTCATGCAGCCCAGCAGCAGGACGGCGATCAGCAGAACAGACAGGATCTTCTTCATAGAAATATTCCTCCTTCAAACGATCTTTCCGTATCGTTTGGCAGTATTATACCCGTTTTTGTTTCCCGCGTCAACAGACAAATTGACAAAACAGCCAAAAAACAGCCACGACACACATTTTTGCCCGTCCCGGGCCCCTTCGCATCAGCAAAAATAACATACTGTTTTCAAATTATTAACTTTATAAAAATCCTGTAACAATGTGGAATCTTGGCTTTTTTTCATGTATAATGTCAGGGAGAGAGTCTATTCTGAAGGGAGGACGATGCGCGCATGATCTACGACCTGCAGAAAGCAAGCATGTGGAAGCGCATATCGGCCTTCTTGTTCGACGGCATCCTGTTGGGTATTGTCGCCGTTTTGTTTGCCTGGGTGCTGTCGCTGGCCCTGGGCTATGACCGTTACAGCCAATCCCTGAACGCTGCCTATGAGCATTACGGCGAGGTCTATGAGGTGAACATGCGCCCCGGCGTGGCGGAGTACGAAGCCCTGGATGAGGACGCCCTCGCCCGGCTGGACGCGGCCTATGAGGAGCTGGGCCATGACCCCGCCGCCGTCAAGGCCTATAACATGGTCATCCAGCTCACCCTGCTCATCACCTCCATCGGCATCTTCCTGGCCTACCTGGGCATGGAGTTCGTGGTGCCGCTGCTCTTTGGCAACGGGCAGACCCTGGGCAAAAAGATCTTCAGCCTGGGGGTCATGAACGCCGAGGGCATCAAGCTGACCCCCGTCGCCCTGTTCATCCGCACGGTACTGGGCAAGTACACCATCGAAACCATGATCCCCGTGCTGATCCTGCTCATGCTCTACTGGGGCAGCATCGGCATCGTGGGGCCCATCGTGCTGTTTTTGATCCTGGTGGTGCAGCTGGCCGTGCTGATCGGCACCCGCACCAATTCCCTGATCCACGATCTGCTGGCCACCACCGTGGTGGTGGACCTGCCCAGCCAGATGATCTTCGATACCCGCGAGGACATGATCGCCTACAAGGAGCGCGTTCATGCCGAGCAAGTCGCCCGCGAACCCTATTGATTTCTATATAATTCTAAAGGAAGAGGGGAGCCGCCATGAAAATCGTCCTGCAAAACCTGACCAA
>JAFUWR010000005.1 GCA_017471125.1 Clostridia bacterium
CACCAGGCACCAGGCATCAGTCCAATACCTGCTGCCGCGTGCAAACGTGACCCCCTTGCCTCCCCTTTCAGGGGAGGTGCCGAGCAAAGCGAGGCGGAGAGGTCGTTCCCCGTAGGGGCGCTGCCCCCAGCGCCCGTCAGGCTCCCCTGCGCAGGGGGAGCTGTTAGCGAAGCTGACTGAGGGGGCGCTTGTAGGGGCGGCGTTGCGCCGCCCGCCCGATAGGAGCCGATCATGTCATTTTATCACCTTCCCGTCCTGCTGAAAGAATGTCTGGACGGGTTAAATATTCGCCCGGACGGGGCGTATCTGGACTGCACGCTGGGCGGGGCGGGCCACTCGTCGGAGATATTGAAGCGTCTGACCACGGGCCGTCTCATCGGCATCGACCGGGACGCGGACGCCATCGAGGCCGCCGCGGCGCGGCTTGCCGCGGTGGGTTCCCCGGCGGCGTTCACCGCCCTGCGGGGCAACTTCCACGACGCGCCGACGCTTTTGCGTGACGCGGGCTTCACCGATGGGCTAAACGGCATACTGATCGACCTGGGCGTGTCGTCCCATCAATTAGATGTTCGGGAGCGGGGCTTCTCCTATCACGACGACGCGCCGCTGGACATGCGGATGGACCAGAGCCAGGCGCTGTCGGCCCGCGACATCGTGAATACGTGGTCCGAGGACGAATTAGCCCGCATCCTCCGGGACTACGGCGAGGAGAAGTGGGCGCGGCAGATCGCGCGGGTCATCTGCGACCGGCGAAAGGCCGCCCCCATCGAGCGCACGTCCCAGCTCGTGGACATGGTGGACGCCGCCATCCCCAAGAAATTCCGGCAGGGCGACGGCTCCCACCCGGCGCGGCGCACGTTCCAGGCCCTGCGCATCGCCGTCAACGACGAGCTGGAGCCGCTGGAGCCCGCGCTTCGGGCGCTGTCAGAGCTGCTTAAACCCGGCGGGCGGCTGTGCGTCATCACCTTCCACTCGCTGGAGGACCGCATCGTCAAGAACACCTTCCGCAATCTGGCCGACCCCTGCACCTGCCCCAGGTCCTTCCCGGTGTGCGTTTGCGGCAAAAAGCCCACGGTGAAGCTGGTCACCCGCAAGCCCATCACCGCAAGCGACGCGGAATTGGCCCAAAACCCGCGGTCCCGGAGCGCCAGCCTGCGGATCGTCGAAAAACTGCCGGGCAGGGAGGCTGACTAACATGAACAGCGCCAACGGCATCCCCTTTCACTACGTTCTGGATTTGTTCAGGCACGATGCGGGCATTGATGAGACGACCTTTTGGTTTACCGGGGAAGCGCCGGGAGAGCAGCACTATTTGGGCTGCCTGCCGGAGGGACCGCACCCGAAGACGCCCTATTGGGCGGGCTACTGTGACCTCGCCGAGGGCTTTGACTGCGCCACGGCGGAGGATCTGTTCGATGCGCCCATCTTCGGCGGAAGATCGCTGAAAGAGCGCTGGCACGAGGTCAACATCCACGAATTCGGCTACGTGCCCATCGACGAATACATTCGCTGGCATAGCGATGAGTTCCCATTTGAATCCTATCTGAACGGAGATGGCCATGAGATACCTTGAGACCCCCTCCGCCGCCATCCCGCTGCCCGCCTTCTTCCCGGACGCCACCTACGGCGCCATCCGGGCGGGGGCCTTTGAGGACGTGTACGCGGCGGGGCTGGCCGGCTGCGAGATGAACAGTTACCACCTGATGACCAAGCCCGGCGCGAAGCTCGTCAAGTCCCTGGGCGGGCTCCACGGCTTCACCGGCTATCGGGGGGCCATACTCACCGACTCCGGCGGCTTCCAGCTTTACTCGCTCATCCGCGAGAACCCGGACTACGGCGAGGTGCGGGACAAGGAGATCATCTTCCGCCCCGACATGGGGAAGGAAAAGCTGACCTTCACCCCGGAGAAGTGCATCCAGGTGCAGTTCCAGTACGGGTCCGACATCATGATGGCGCTGGACATGTGCACCCACCCGGACGACCCCGTCGAGGTCCAGCGGCGAAGCGTGGAGCTGACGGTGAAGTGGGGGGAGCGCTGCCGGGCGGAATTCGACAAGCTGGCGAAGAAGATGGAGAAGAAGCCCCTGCTGTTCGGCATCGTGCAGGGGGGCAGCGACCCGGACCTGCGGATGGAATGTGGGCGGCGCCTCGAGGCCATCGGCTTCGACGGCTACGGCTTCGGCGGCTGGCCGCTGGACCAGACCGGCGCGTTCCGGCTGGACATCTTGAAGATGGCCGCGGACGCCATGCCCGACGGCAAGGTGAAATACGCCATGGGCCTGGGCCGTCCCGAGGAGATCGCCGCGCTGGTGGAGATGGGCTACACGCTGTTCGACTGCGTCATCCCCACCCGGGAAGCGCGGCACCAGCGGCTGTACACCTGGGTCCCCGGCATGGACACCCCCGAGGGCGTGCGGCGCGGGGACGGGAAGTTCTACAAGTTCCTCTACATCCTCGACGACGACCACCGGCGGGAGGCCGGTCCCGTGGACGAGCGCTGCGACTGCCTGCTGTGCAAGCACCATTCCCGGGCCTACCTGCACCACCTGTTCAAGGTGGGCGACCCCTACGCCCTGCGGCTGGCGACGGCCCACAACCTGCGGTTCTACGGGCGGTTGATGGAGTTATTGGCCGATGGGTGAGGTATCATTGGAGAAGCTGCTCCAGTCCAAGAAGTACCGGGACGTGTGCCCGGACACCGTGCGGCGGGTGTGGGGCGAGTGCACGAAGAAGTATAAGAAGCCCAAGGACGTGGACAAGGCCGCCCGGGAGGCGTTGCACGGCATCACCGGCGCGTTTTTGACCCCCGCCGAGGCGCGGGAGATCGCCTGGGCGATGCAGGCGTGGGCCGTCGGCGGGCGCACCGACGCGCAGCTTGAGAACGTGCTGAACAAGCACGCCTCCACCCGGGAGCGCCTGCCGATCCCGGAAATGGACGCTTTATACGCCCGAATCTTTGAGATCACGGGCAAAACCGACCGAGTTCTGGATCTGGCCTGCGGCATCAACCCCATCTACCTGGGCGCGCGGGGCATAAAAGCGACCGGAGTCGATATTTCACAGACCGTAGTCGGGTTTATAAATACTTTCCGGGATAGCTACGGCATGCCGGTGGAAGCTATATGCGCCGACCTGCTGTGCCCCGATGCCATCCCCCGGGAGCGCTTCGACGTGGCCCTGCTGTTCAAGGCGCTGCCCCTGCTGGAACGCCAGCGGTCGGGCGCGGCGGCGGACGTGATGGGGGCCATCGACGCCAAATACATCGTCGCCTCGTTTCCGACCCGCACCCTGGGCGGGCGCAACGTGGGCATGGCGGCGCACTACGCCGAGTGGATGGCGGGCCACCTGCCCCGGGATCGCGCAGTGGCGGGCCGGTTCGAGACGGGGAACGAGCTTTTCTATATTTTGAAGGAGATCTGACATGTCGAGGCTCTACGTGGTGGCGACGCCCATCGGCAACCTGAACGACCTGACGCCCCGGATGCGGGCGGCGCTGGAGGCGGCGGACCTGATCGCCGCCGAGGACACGCGGGTGACGATGAAGCTGCTGAACCAGTTCGACCTGCACCGGCCGATGGTGTCCTGCCACCGACACAACGAGGAGCAGAAGGCCCCGCAGATCGTGGAGCGGATGCTCGCCGAGGACCTGACCGTGGCGCTGACCTGCGACGCGGGCACGCCGGGCATCTCGGACCCCGGCCACCTGCTGGTGCGGGCCTGCTGGGCGGCGGGCGTGCCGGTGGAGCCGGTGTGCGGGCCGTCGGCGGTGGTGACGTGCCTGTCGGCCTCCGGGTTCGACGCCCGGGAGTTCGCCTTCTACGGCTTCCTGCCCCGGGAGAAGAAGGCGCTGAACGACAAGCTGGACGCCATCCACCGGGCGGGCGTGCCGGTGTTCGTGCTGTACGAGTCGCCCCACCGCGTGGTGGAGCTGGTCAGCGCGCTGGCGGAAAAGTGGCCCGCGTGCATGCTGTGCGTGTGCAGCGACCTGACGAAGAAGTTCGAGCGCATCTACCGTGGCCCCGCGCCGGAGGTGCTCAAGCAGCTGGAAGCCAACCCCGGCGTGGAGAAGGGGGAGTACTGCCTGGCCGTGGACGTGTCCATGCTGCCGCCCCCGCCCGTCGAGGCCGCGCGGGTGGACGTGACCGCATGGATGCTCGCCCGCATACTCGACGGCGCGTCCATCCGCGACGCCGCCGACGCCGCGCTGGCGGCGGGCTATCCTCGCAACGAAGCGTACCGGGCGAAGGTCAAAATCGGGGAAATGTTCGAGGAGGAATGACGCGCGTCATTCCTCCTCTTGTCATGTCAATACTCATCCACCGTCTTGAACAACATTTCAACATTTTCCGGCGGGCAGTCGGGCATGATGTTGTGCACCGTGTTGAACACGAAGCCGCCGCCGGGCGCGAAGGTCTCGATCATCTGCCGCACGTGATCCCGGACCTGCTCCGGCGTGCCGTGGTTCAGGACGTGGCGCGTATCGCAGCCGCCGCCCCAGAAGGTGACATCCTTGCCGAATTCCCGCTTCAAGCGGTCGGCCTCCATGTCCTTGGTCACGAACTGCACGGGGTTCAGGATGTCGTAGCCCGCCTCGATCAGGTCGGGGATCATCCTGTAGATCGAGCCGCAGGAGTGCAGGAAGGTCTTCATCTGCGAGTGCTTGTGGACGTACTCGCACATCTGCTGGTGCCGCGGCTTGAACAGGCGGCGATAGATGCTCGGCTGCATGAAGGGGCCGGTGTCCATGCCCAGGTCGTCGCCGAAGCGCAGCACGTCGCACACGTCGCCCACGTACTTGCAGACCATCTCCAGGCTCTTGAGGTGCCGCTCCAGCAGCGCGTCCAGCAGGCGCTCCACGCCCTCCTCGTCCTCCATGATGTCGCAGAGGAAGTTTTCGATGCGCCGCAGGAAGGTGCCCCACTCGAACAGGTTGCAGCCGCAAACGATCACGATGGCGCGGTCGGTCTGCGCCCGAAGCGCCAGCGCCCTGCGACGCAGCTCCGGCCAGAAGTCCGCTTCCGAGGCGTGATCCCAGGGGGAGTGGACCATCGCCTGCCAGAGGATCAGGTCCATCTGCGCGTCCAGGTCGCTCAGGTCCTCGGGGATCTCCTCGGGGTAGGGGGTGTAGGTGCCGTCGAAGAAGGTCGCGCCGATGGGCATGCGGGCGATCTTGATGCCGTTCTTGTAGACGTTCCAGCTCCCGTCCGGCTGCCGCTGGGGGTCGAACCAGGTCGGGATCAGCCCGATGCTGCCGTCCGCCAGCGGGAATTCCTTCCAGTGGGCCGGCGTCTCGTTGAAGGTGCGTCCCACGTCCACCGCGTCGATGTGGAAGTGGTCCAGCACCGCGTCGTCCGGCTGGGCCACCTGCTGCACCACGTCGTAGATCTTCGCGGGGCCGCTGTTCAGCCCGGTGTGCCGCACCAGGTTGTTGTAGGCGATGGCGGATATGCCGGAGCTGGGCGTCGCGCCCAGGTCCCGGGGAACGTGGTCGGGCTCCACGTGATTGATCGCTGATAGTATGCGTTCTCTGCTCGTCATGGTAAGGTCCTCCTCATGTCATCGCGGCGCCGATCCTCTCGCTGACCTCCGCGTAGCTGTACTCCCTGTCGTTCAGGTGGTCGATCTCCGATACGATCTTGTAGTTCTTGAATACCAATATGCGCCGGGCCAGGGTGATCATCTCCGTCATGTCCGACGAGATCAGTATGATGGACTTCCCCTCGTTCTTGGCGAGGTCCCAGATCAGCTCGTGGATCTGCCGCTTCGCGCCGACGTCCACGCCCACCGTGGGCTCGTCGATGATGAGTATGTCGCAGCCCGCGGCCAGCCATTTGCCGATGGAGACCTTCTGCTGGTTGCCGCCGGAGAGGGACTCCACCCGGGTCTCCTGGGAGGGGGCCTTGACGTTCATGCGCCCGATCATCTCCCGGGTCACGTCCTTGCAGCGCCGGGGGCTGATGTGGAAGGGCTTGTCCCGGAGCTTGCGCAATATGGGCAGCACCATGTTGTCCCGGACGTTGAAGGGCAGGATCAGTCCCTCCTCCTTGCGGTTCTCGGTGACGTAGCCCAGGCCGTACTTCTCCACGGCGTCCCGCAGGCAGTCGATCTTCGCCGGCTGTCCTTTGATGAGGATGTCGCCGGTGTCCCTCCGATCCGCGCCCACCAGCAGCCGGGCGAACTCCGTGCGCCCCGCGCCGACGAGGCCGTAGAGACCCAATATCTCGCCCCTGTGGAGCTTGAGCCCCATGTCCTCGAACATGCCGCCCCGGCCGATGTGCCGCGCCTCCAGCACCACCTCGTCGGAGATGTCCAGCCGCCCCAGGTGCTCGATGTTCTCGCTTCGGCCGATCATCATGCGGACGAGCTCGTCCCGGTCGATGTCGGCCACGTCCCGGGTGCCGATGACACGGCCGTCCCGGAGCACCGTCACCCGATCGCAGATCTCGAGCACCTCCTCGATCTTGTGGGACACGAAGATGACGCAACGGTCCTCGGCCTTGAGCCGACGGATGATGCGGAACAGGTTCTGCGCCTCGTACTGGGTCAGCGAGCTGGTGGGCTCGTCCATCAGGATGTACCGCGCGTCGGACGACAGCGCCTTGGCGATCTGGATGAGCTGCTTCTGCGCGGCGGTCATGCGGCCGATGGCGTCCGTGGGCTTCACGTCCAGCTCCACCATGTCCAGGTAGCGCTGGGCGGTGTCGTTGATGCGCTTCCAATCCAGCCCGCCGAGGGGACCGCGGAACTGCCCGAGCTTGTCCAATACGATGTTTTCCGCCACCGAGGACTCGGGGATGACCTGTATCTCCTGGTGGACGATGCTGATGTCGTACTTGGCGGAATCGGAATAGCTCCTGAGCGCGGCCTTCTCGCCGTCCACATACACCGCGCCCGCGTCGGGCCGGTAGATGCCCGTGATGATCTTCATCAGCGTGGACTTTCCCGCGCCGTTCTCGCCCATCAGCGCGTGGACCTCGCCCTTCTCAAACCGCACGGACACGTCGTCCAGCGCCTTGACGCCGGGGAATTCCCGCGTGACGTTCCTGGCTTCCAACATATGCCTCATCTCCCGTGTCGCGTGATGCCGGGCCGTCCGCCGCCGCGGACCGCGCCCGGCCTTGGGGTCTTGTCACTTCGTCAGGTACACGTTCGGAAGGTCCGCGATGATCTGGTCAGTGACTGCCTGGAGATCGTCGCCGAAGGCGTCGATGTTGTCCACGGTGACCAGCACGCAGCCAGAGTCGATGAAGTAGGTGCCCTCGACCTTCTTGTAGCCGTCGTTCATCATGGTCAGGATCTGCATCGGGATGTAGCCGTGGGCGAAGGTGTTCTGGGCGATGGTGCCATAGACGACGCCGGAGCGGATGCCGTTCATCACGTCGTCGGGGGTGTCGATGGTGACCAGGTAGATCTTGTCCGCGTCGGGGTTGCGGGCATAGTAGTCGTCCAGCACCTGGACCGCGGCGGAGGAGGACTGGTTGCCCGTACAGACGATGCCGTTGATGCTTTCGATGTTCGCGTACAGCGCGGAGGAGATCTTCTCGACGCCCTCGTCGATGGAGTTGATGCCGGCCACCTCCTGGATGAGCTCGACGCCGTCGTGCTCGGCGATGCAGCGATCCACGCCGTCCTTGCGCTTGAGCGTGTTGGTGTCGGTGAGCACCTCCAGCACGTCCAGGATGCCGCCGGAACCGCCCATGGCGTCGATGACGTAGCCGCAGGCGGCGTAGGCCGCGGCCTCCACGTCCGTGGCGACCACGAAGTCCTCGGTGCCCTGGCTGGTGCCCGCGCCGTAGCAGACCACGTTGACGCCGAAGGACTTCAGCTCGTCAAACAGCCCGGCGGCGCCGTCGGTAGAGGGATAGCAGGAGATGTTCGTGTAGCCGTCCGCGACCAGGGCTTGCAGGTTCGCGTCCTCCGTGGACTGCTCCCAGTCTGAGCCGATCATCGTACGCACTTCAATGCCCGTGTCCGCCGTGAAGGTCTCGACGTAGCCCATGACCTCGTCGGCGTAGGCGTGGGCCGCCGGGAAATACCAGACGTATTTGCCCTCGGCCACCGCGCTGGCGCAGGAGACCGTCAGGATGCCAATGAGCAGCAGGATCGAAAGGAACTTCTTCATAAAACCAACCTCCGTTTCTATTTGATGGATGTCTGCGCATCCCATCTATTGCCCCTGTGTTTCCTGGCGGCGGAACTTCCTGCGCCGCCGCAGCTCGTTGACGGCCATGCTGATCGAAGCCAGCGACACGGCCAGCAGCAGGATGATGCCCAGGTAGGTCTGCTCGTAGTAGATGTTCGCGTTGACCATGACCAGGCCGTTCTTGATCATGACGATCAGGTGCGCGGCGATGAAGATGCCCAGCGGCTGGATGACGCCGCCGGCCAGCGCCGTGCCGCCGATGACCGAGACCGCGAAGGAGTAGATCATCCAGTCGCCGCCGGTGGTGGGCTGGGCGGAGCCGTTCATGGAGACCGCGCAGATGCCCGCGATGGCGGCGAACAGCCCGGAGAGCACGTTGGCGATGATGACGCAGCGGTCGGTGTCCACCGCGGCCATGCGGACTGCCACCTCGTTGCCGCCCGTCGCCAGCAACCGCCGCCCCGTCACCGTGTAGCGGAACATGTACCATATGGCGATGAGCACCAGGGCCGCAAAGTACAGCATCAGCGGCAGGCCCAGCAGCCGCCCGCGCCCCAGCCAGGTGAAGTTGCCGGAGAGCTGCGTGTAGGGGAAGCCCTCGGACACGCCGGTGATCAGGCCCTGGTAGATGAAGCTGGTGGCCAGCGTGACGATGAACGAGTTGATCTTCAGCTTCGTGATGATCAGGCCGTTGAACAGCCCCGCGATCAGCCCGATGGCGATGGCGGCAATGACCGCGGCCGGGGCCGACCAGCGCAGGTTCTGCATGCAGTACCCGGCCGTCACCACCGACATGCCGCCGATGTAGCCCAGCGACAGGTTCATGCCGCCCACGATGATGACCATCGACTGCGCCAGCGCCACGAACATGTACAGCGCCGCCATGCGTGTGAGCGTGTAGATGTTGTAGGCGGACAGGAAGTTCTTTGAAAACAACGAGAAGACCGTCCCGAGTATGAGAACAGCGAGCAGTACCGTCGTTTCCGACCGGGCAAACAATCGTTTGACAACACTTTTTTCCTGTGTGTCCATCCCTCTTCCCCCTTGTTTAGAATGTTTAGGCTTAGTCCTGATGAAAAACTTCCTCTATCTCATGCCACCATTCGCCTTCCCTGGCGCCCTCCACCGGCTGCTGGCAGGGGTCCGTCAGGGACCACCACAGCTTCGTCTCCTCGTGGGTGGCCATCCGCGCCATGTCCCCGTCGTAGTCCTCGCCCACGTATTCAAAGTAGGAGAAGAGCTGGTCGCCGAACAGGTAGATGGAGTAGTTTCGGATGTTGCAGCGTTCGATCTGCTCGGACACCGCCTTCCACGGATTTTTGTGGAGCTGGAGGTAGAGCCCCAGCTTTTCCGGCTTCACCCGGATGACCTGCGCGATCCGCCTCATGTCGTCAGCGCCTCCCTGCGTATCTGCCTTTGATGACACCATTATAAACGCCCGGGCTTGTTTAGACCATGTAAATTCTATCTGTCAAATTGTAAATACATCAGGTGTTAAACGGAAAAGAAATAATGCCGACGGCGTTAGTGTCGGCAAATATGATGTGGACAAGCGCGGACAGTTGTAGTATAATCAGCTTGGGAGATCTGTTAAGTTTTTGATTGGGAGGCGATGCTATGGCCGCGCTGAGCAGCGAGGAGATCATGCGCGCGCTGGAGGGCTGTCCGAACGAGGTGTTCTACATCACGCCGAAGCCGATCCTCCACAACGGCGTCTACATGCAGGTCAACCGGGCCGGGATCGTGACCGCCACGCCGCCCGACCACCACATCACGCGCACGAGCGGCTACCGCTACTGCGTCATCCACTGCGCGTTCCGGGGACAGGGCTACGTCACCGTGCGCAACAGGACCCACGCCATCCGCAAGGGCCAGTGCTGGCTGCTCGCGCCCCAGGAGCCGCACGAGTACTGGGCCGACCCGGACGACCCGTGGGGCCTGGGCTGGGTCGAGTTCGGCGGGGGCAGCAGCTCCCAGCTTGCCCACTATATCTTGGACCACGCCCCGCCCGTCTTTGACGGCAGCGTGTTCCTGCGGGAGCTGGAGCTGTGTACCTCCATACTGGCCCGGCAGGAGCTCTTCGAGCCCACCATCAGCGCGACGCTCTACGACATGCTGATGTGCCTGTGCGCCAGCGTCGAGAAGCACAGCCGCGAACGGGGCAACAGCCGGGAGATCCTGGCCTACATCGACGGCCGTCTGGGCACAAGGCTGACGCTCGAGAGCGTCGCGGCGCACTTCGGGTACAATCCGAACTACTTCTCGACGATGTTCTCGCGGACCACCGGCGTGACGTTCTCCAAATACGTGCAGCTCCAGCGCATCAACCAGTCGCGCATATTGCTCATCACCACCCAATGGCCCCTTGAGAGCATCTCGGAGGAGCTGGGCTATTACGACACCAGCCACTTCATCCACGCCTTCAAGGCCGAGGAGGGCGTCACGCCCGCGGCCTACCGAAAGGCGTACCAGCTCCCGATCAGGGAGGCATAAAAAAACAGGCTGACGCCGCGATATTGTCGGCGTCAGCCTGTTTTTATGCACTTACGGTTCGCCCGTGACCTCCGGCGTCACGACGATGCCGGGGTTGGGCATGAGGTTGCTCTTGAGATAGATGCTCCCGGCAAGCGTCTCGGCGGCGAGGCCCTCGACGTAGAACCGCACGGCGCGGATGCTGTCCAGGGCGCAGAGGGTGTTGACCATGCAGTACACCAGGTTGCGCTCGGCGAGGGCGTCCAGCGACTGGCAGCAGCGGTACAGATTGGCGGACAGGTTCACCCGCGCCACCTGGCCGGACACCTGTATGCCCAGGATGTCGTCGGCGAACACGTTCTCCGGCGCGGGGAAGCTGAGGCCGTCCCCGGCGCGGTCGGTGTAGAAGAACAGCTCGTTGAGCAGGCTGCGGGGGGAGAGGGCGCTGCGGGTGGACACGGCCCGCTTGACGGGCTGCAGCGTGCCGTCCGCGGCGGCGAGGCAGAGCGTGGCGACGCTGCCCACCCGGCCGGAGAAGTCGTTTCGGCGGATGAGGCCGTCGTCGAACCGCAGGACGGTGTCGCCGATCTGGCAGGCGGTGATGGGGTCGCCGTCCACCAGGATGCGCACGGCGTCGATCTCCGGCAGGAAGGAGCACGCCGTCAGCGCCAGCGAGCCCGCCAGCTCCCACACGTCCAGCCCCGAGAACACCAGGTAGTTGGCCAGCGTGGACGAGAAGTTCAGCGACAGCACATGCTCGCCGGTGGACAGGGTCTGCACCCGGGGCCTGGGGTCCAACAGCTCCACGCCCGCGGGGATGGACGCCACCGCGCAGGACTCGGTGCGCGGCCCGACCTTCAATGCCTCGATCAGCGTGCCGGCGAAGTCGTCGGAGTTGAACACCACCTCGCGCAGCTCCGGCACCAAATAGCTGCCCTCCGCGGTGGGGAAGTACAGCGTGGCCGTGCGGGAGACGGGCATGGGGCTGTCGCTCTGCAGGTGGTCGCGCTCGGCCAGCAATTGCGCGTAGGACGCGGTGACGCTGGGGACGACCTCGGTCTGCACGCCCATGGGGAGCTGGCCGAAGCTCTCGGACTGCCCGCCCACCAGCACGTTCACGCCCACCACGCCGTCGATGCCGATGAGCGTGTTGCCGATGGCGGTCAGCAGCGCAAGCTCCTCCTGCTCGCTCTGCACGTTCCGCGCGTCGATGGACAGGTCCACCGTGGCGATGCCGCAGGCGTACTCGCAGGACAAGAGCTTCGTGTCGCCGGTGGAGAAGTACATCTCCTCCCCGCTGGACGGGCTCAAGAGCGCGTTCACCGCCGCCTCCGGCAGGCTCTCGCCCGCGTCGGCCCGGATGCCCATCGACACCTGGGAGAAGGTCGCGCCGTCGGACATGGCGTAGTACAGCGACACGTTGGAGAGCCGAGAGGGCAGCTTTTCGCCCAGTATCATGTTCTCCGGCTCCTGGGAGGGCTCAGGCATGGCGATGTCGCCCTGCTCGTCCCCGGTGCGCTGCTTGGGGATGCAGGACGTCAACAACAGGCACAGCGCCAGCAGCAGCGCCGCGATATGGACATATCTGCGCATGCGCGCCCTCCTTTCTGAAACAATGGGGAATGGGAAATGGGGAATGGAGTTAGCTGACCTCATCCGGCGCTTCGCGCCACCTTCCCCTGAAGGGGAAGGCTTTTGGCAACGTGCGTTCTGCCTTCCCCTTCAGGGGAAGGTGGATCGCGCGAAGCGCAAGACGGATGAGGTCGTCCCCCTGGTGCCTGATGCCTGGTGCCTCACTCTTCGGATCTCTTGACCGCCAGCGGCAGCTGTATCGTGAACGTCGTGCCCTTTCCCAGGGTGCTCTCGGGGGTGATGGTGCCGCCGTGGGACAGGACGATCTGCTTGACGATGGACAGCCCGAGGCCGGTGCCGCCGGTCTCGCGGGAGCGGGCCTTGTCCACGCGATAGAAGCGGTCGAAGATGTGGGGCAGGTCGTCGGCGGGGATGCCCTCGCCGGTGTCGGCGATGCGCAGCACGGCCATCTTGCCCGATCGGGACACGGCGCAGTGCACCTCGCCGCCCCGGGGCGTGTACTTGATGGCGTTGTCGATGACGTTGTAGATGACCTGCTGGAGCTTGAGCGTGTCGCCGTTGACCATCAGCGGCGCGCCGGCGGCGCACTCGAGCTCGATGCCGTTCTCCCGGGCCAGCGGCAACAGGCGCTTCACCTGCTCCTGCATCAGGGCGGCGATGTCCAGGTCCGCGAGCTTGAGCTTCATCGCGCCACTGTCGATGTTCACCAGCGTCAGCAGGTCGGAGACGATGCGGTTCAGGCGGTCGATCTCCTTGTTCACGTCGGTCAAAAATTCCTTGGTCATGCCGGGGTCCACGGGGTCCTGATAGAGAAGCGTCTCGATCAATATCTTCATGGTGGACAGCGGCGTCTTTAGCTCATGGGAGGCGTTGGACACGAACTGGTTCCTCGAATTGTCCGACTGCTCCAGGCGCTCGGACATCGAGTTGAACGCCTGCGCCAGCCCGGCGAACTCGTTCTTGCCCCGGACGTTGACGCGGGCGGACAGGTCGCCCCGGCTCATGCGGGAGATGCCCTCGTTCAGCTCGCTGATGGGGCGGGTGATGGTGCGCAGCACGAAGCCGTTCACCAGCATCACCGCCGCGGCCACCACCACCAGCCACAGCAGTATCCGGATCTGGATGTCGCGCAGGCTTTCGTATATTTCCTGCACGCCGGATATGTACACCAGCACGCCTGCGAGCTGCCCGCCGGAATAGATGCCGCTGGCGTACACGCCGGTCATGGCGTTGACGGAGGAAAAGGCGTTCAGCGCCGCCCGGAGCCAGTAGGTCCCGGCGTTGCCCACGTCGTAGAAGCCGTAGTCGCTGCCGCCGCCCTTCAATACCCGGTCGATCTCCGCGGTGATGAAGCGGGTGCCGTTCATGCTGGATTCCGTGTCCACCTGCACCACGCACAGGGGGTCCAGGACCAGCACCCGGCTCTGCTCCGCCCGGGCGGTCTCCAAGGCCACGCGATACATTTCAGGCGCATCAAAATAGACCATGTCGTCGCCGAACTGCTCGGACAGGGCCTCGGCGATGCGCTGGTCGTCCCGCGTGCGCTGGGTAAACAGATATTCGCCCACCAGCTGGATCAGCGACACGCCGATGACGATGAACGCGGCGGTGATGATCAGCAGATAGGCGATGGTTATCTTCCAGCGTATGGAATGTATGAAGGTTTTAATCCTTGTCTGTGAAATAGTAGCCCACTCCCCACTTCGTGAAGATGTATTCAGGCTGGCTGGGCACCTTTTCGATCTTCTCCCTCAAGCGGCGGATGTGTACGTCCACCGTGCGCAGGTCGCCCAGGTAGTCGTACTTCCAGATGGTCTCAAGCAGGTTCTCGCGGGAGAACACCTTGCCCCGGTTGGACACGAAGAGCTGCAAAAGGTCGAACTCCTTGGCCGTCAGGTTGACCTCCCGACCCCCGACGGTGACGGAGCGGTTGTTGACGTTCAATTGCATGTCCCTGACCGTGATGATGCGCTGCCCGGTCTCCCGCTGCATCATGGCCGTGCGGCGGAAGATGGTCTTGATGCGGGTCTTGACCTCCAGGATGTTGAAGGGCTTGGTCATGTAGTCGTCCGCGCCGTACTCCAGGCCCAATATCTTGTCCATGTCGTCGCCCTTGGCGGTCAGCATGATGATGGGCACGTTGGAGCGCTCGCGGATGCGCTGGCAGACCTCGATGCCGTCGATCTTCGGCAGCATCACGTCCAATAGCACCAGGTCGTACTGGCCCGCGAAGAATTTGTTGATGGCTTCCTCGCCGTCCTGGGCGGAGTCCGTCTCATAATTATCCTGCTCGAGAGAATATTTCAGACCCTTTACGATCAAGGGCTCGTCATCGACAATCAATATCTTCTTGGGCATATATTTTCCTCCTCCGGGGACGTTTGGGTCAAAAATAATACGGGATGAAATCACATTTTCATGAATTTGTTATTATTATACACGATTCCTGACATGATTTCAAGTCAAAATTTTTAAGTATTGGTTTTTTTGTGACGCCGCTGTACAAAACGCCCGAATGATGTTATTATAAAAGGTACGAAACCATTCACCTACGGGGGAAACACCGCATGACATATATTCGCAGGCTGCTGTGCGCGGCGCTGGCGCTGGGCATGCTGGCGGCGATCCTCGGGACCGCCCTGGCCGCCACACCGGACGACTACGACCCGCAAGACCCGGCGGCGCTCCAGACCGACCACCTCTACGCGGAGTCGGCGTTTTTGTTCGACATGGACACCCATGAGGTGCTTTTGAGCAAGAACAGCCGCGTGCGGGTCTACCCGGCCAGCACCACCAAGATCATGACCTGCATACTGGCCCTCGAGAGCGGCATAAGCCTCGACCAGACCGTGACCATCCCGAAGGAGGCCGCCAACGTGCCCGAGGGCAGCTCGGTGGTGGGCGTGCGGCAGGGGGACGAGATCACCTGGCGCGACCTGCTCTACGGGCTGATGCTCAGGTCCGGCAACGACGCTGCCAACGCCATCGCGGTGCTGACCGCGGGCAGCATCGACGCCTTCGTCCAGCGCATGAACGCAAAGGCCGCGGAGCTGGGCTGCGAGGGCACCCACTTCGTCAACGCCCACGGCTACCACGACTCCGACCACTATACCACCGCCCAGGACCTGGCGCGGATGGCCCTGTACGCCATGCAGGACCCGGATTTCCGGGAGATGGCCGCCGCCGCCCACAGGACGCTGAGCGTCACCCGGAAGGGGAAGGTCGTCACCCAGGACGCGGAGAACAGGAATAGTCTGGTCGTTCCTGAATCAAATTATTACTATGCCGGGGCCAACGGCATCAAGACCGGGCACCACAACAAGTCCGGCCGGTGCGTGGTGGCGTCCGCGACCCGGGACGGGATAAATATAATGGCCATCGTCATGGACACCGCCACCGAGGAGCGGCAGTTCGCCGACGCCAGGAAGCTGTTCGACTACGGCTTCAGTCAGTACGCGCCCTATACCATGAAAGACCTGCTGGAGCGCGTCGCGCCGGAGGTGAACAGCGTGCGCGTCGAGAACGCCGCCCAGGACGATCCCGGCGGCGGGACGCTGCTTTTGAACCTCGGGCAGATCGAGGGCGGCGAGGCCACGCGGATGATCCAGACCGGGTCCGAAAAGGCCATGACGCTGGCGCTGGACGACGTGCGGAGCGGGCTGGACATCCAGTGGACGCGGGCGCTCGAGGCGCCTGTGGCCGAGGGGGAGGTCATGGGCACGCTGGCCTTCGACGCCCCGGACGGGACCCGCGTGACGGCCCAATTGACGGCCAGCCGCGCGGTGGAGGCCCGGCCCGAGCCCACACCGACGCCCACGCCCACCGCGGAACCCAGGCCCAATGCCCCGACCGTCGAGAACGAGCGCAGGGGCTCCGGCGCGCTGACGCCGCTGTTGGCCGCCGCGGGGGTCGGCATCGGGCTGGCCCTGCTGGCGCTGGCCGTCCTGCAAACCTATAAGAAGCGCGCCCGCAAGCGCAGGTCCGCCCTGCGGCGTCGCGCAAGGCGGAAGAAGGCTTCCTCTACCGCCTCCAGGCGCGCCCCGGCCCGGACGGGCGGGAACTCGAAGCGGGGCGGGAACGTCAAAGGGAAGTAAAGAGGGAACAGGGAGCAGGGAACAGGGAACAGGGGTCACGACCTCTCCGTCACGGCTACGCCGTGCCACCTCTCCTGGAAGGAGAGGCAAGAGGGTTACGACTGTACGCGGCAGCCTTGCCTCCCCTCCCAGGGGAGGTGCCGACGCAGTCGGCGGAGAGGTCGTTCTCCCGTAGGGGTACTATGCTATAAATACGCACTAACATAAGTTTGGAAGAAAAAAGGGGGTACGGGGGAAAAAGGCAACCTTTACTAAAGGTGGCCTTGTGCCCCCGGAG
>JAFUWR010000089.1 GCA_017471125.1 Clostridia bacterium
GCATGCGCTGACGGATGAGGTCCCCGGCGGGCGGCGCAACGCCGCCCCTACGACGCCCCCTCAGTCAGCTTCGCTGACAGCTCCCCCTGCGCAGGGGAGCCTGCGGGCGCTGGGGGCAGCGCCCCTACGAGAGCGCGGCAGCTCTGCCTCCCTTGCGCAAAGGGAGGTGGCGCGGAGCGCCGGAGGGATCGACGTCCCTTGCCTGATGCCTGGTGCCTGATGCCTCAACCCTCCCCCTCCCGCATATGATGCAGGGGGCAGGGCATGTATTTCGGGGAGGTGAAATAGATTTTTAACCGATATTTTAACTCTGAAATCTTTTGTTTTCATTATTGACATGCTGGCAAATATTGTATATAATAGAGGTGTGATGCCGGGTGTCCGATGAGGTTCGCCCGGTAACCCGAAACGGTCACCGCCGCCCGAGTGTTAACAATAACGCCGAAGCGCGGCAAAATGGTTATTCCGGCCGGTCCCGGCGGCCTGAATAGATCGGCACGCGCCCCAATCCCATGAGTTACATGGGCGACGCGGCGCGAGGCCAATACCATCCGGTCCCTCAGCGAGCGGCCGTTAGCTGTCGGATCCAATATCTACATGTAGAAAGGATGATATCCCCAATGAGAAAGAACAATAAGAAGGGCTTTACCCTTGCTGAGCTGCTGATCGTCGTCGCGATCATCGCTGTGCTCGTCGCCATCGCCATCCCGGTGTTCACCGCTCAGCTTGAGAAGAGCCGTGAAGCCACAGACTTGGCTAATATCCGCTCTGCTTATGCCGAGGTTTCTGCTGCATCTCTGACTGATCCTGACAATGATCATACTGCTACCGTTCCTGTTAAGCAGACCCAGACTGGGTGGCAGACCACAGGTGCAAAGTTGGGCAATTTGGATATCAACGATACCAATTTCCCGGTTAGTCCTTTGCCCGCTAATTATACCGTTAAGTACACTCATGTTAACGGTGGCCCTGGTACTATTACTGTTAACGATCATGCGATTGGTGGTAATTTCCTCGTGTCCTAAATGGAATTACATTGTTGATTTAATATAAGTAATTTCATTTTGTAACTTCTATTCCCCTCTCCGGGAGAGGGGAACAGCAAACGACCCTCGTCCCCTTCCGGGGCGAGGGTCGTTTTTTTCTGCGTCGGATTGACAGCTTGAGAAATGTCACCTATAATAGGTATACAGGGAGGCGGTGCTATGAAGGGCGCGCTGGGCAGGGAGTTGAGCTTCAAGCCCGTGAAGGGGTGGCTGTCGCGAAACGTGGAGCGGCTGGCGGCGCTGGTGGCGCTGATGTTCTTCTGCACGCCGGTGATCGAGATGGTGATCTGCCTGTTCAACAAGACGGAGCGGATATTGCCCCTCGTGCAGTACCCGAAGCTGGTGTTGAGCTATGTGCTGCCCGCGTCCATCGCGCTGGCGGGGCTGGCGTACATCGGCGCGTTCTGCCGCCTGCGGGCGCAGGGGCGGCGCGTCGGGCAGGCGCTTCGGGAAAACCCCGCCGTGGTCATCTTCCTCGCGCTGGCGGCGTGGATGGTCGCGTCGACGCTGGTCAACGACGCGCTGTTTCGGATGGACTATTACAGGAACGAGCCGTTCGCGCTGGTGCTCGCGTACATACTGGTGTTCCTGTTCTGCGGCATGCTGATCGACGGGCCGCGGAAGGAGCGGCTGGCGATGGCGACCATCGCGATGAGCATGGCGCTGGGCGTGTACGCCATCGTCCGGTACGACCTGATCAAGCGGGGCGTGGAGGTCAGCGCGGCGGTCTACGCCACCGCCGTGTTCCCGCAGGAGAACCACTACGGCTACTACCTGGCCATCCACATCGCCCTGTGCGGCGCGATGTTCTCGCTGGGCAGCCGCCGGACGTACAGGGGCGTCGCGCTGGTCGGGCTCGCGCTCAACACCGCCGCGCTGTCCCTCAACAACACCTTCGGCGCGTGGCTGGCGTGCCTGGTGACGTTCGTGTTCCAGGGGGTGGTGATCTTCATCGTGCGCAGGAAGGTGGACTGGCGGACCGTGGCCGCGCTCGCGGTGTTCCTGGCCGTGACCGGGCTGATGAACGTCCAGGCCACCGAGATCGTCGACAGCGCCAAGCAGTTCACCACCGATGTCAAGAGCGTGGTCAGCGACCCAGAACACTCCGACTCCGCCGGCTCGACCCGGTGGCTGATTTGGAAGTTCACCGTGGACAGGATCCGGGAGCGGCCCCTGTTCGGCTTCGGCAACGAGGGCATCAATGAGATGCTCCAGCAGGCCACCGGCAGCTCGCGCCCGCATTGCGAGCCGCTCCAGTACGCCGTGTTCTATGGCATCCCCGCCGCCGTCATCTATGTCTGCGGCGTGCTGGCCGTGTTCCTGAGGGGGTATCACAGGCGCAGGACCCTCGACGCGCGCACGCTGCTCTGCCTCGTAGCCGCGTTCGCGTACTTCACATCCTCCATGTTCGGGAACACCATGTACTATACCGCGCCGTTCTTCTTTCTGCTGATGGGGATGGGGTATGAGAAGAAAGGACAATAGACCCCGTTCTGTTTAGGTCGGGATTACTTTACAGAGATGGATGCACGGCAAAATGTATTGCAATTTGCAACACAGCATGTTATAATGGTCAAAAGGACAGGTCGAGGGAAAGGGCATGTACAGGTATTTCGACATAGACTTGGATTCGGTGACATTTGAATGGAACGATGAAAAGGAAGCCATCAGTTTTAGAAAGCATGGCGTTCGATTCAAGACCGCGATCCGGGTCTTTAGAGACCCGGACAAGCTGATTCGCGAGGACGAGGAACACGACAACGAGGAAAGATTCGATGTTCTTGGGAAAGCCGGGAAGGTCCTGTTCGTTGTCTGTGCATTTAAGGCCGGGAATGTGATTAGGATAATATCGGCGAGATTGGCGTCTGTGCCGGAAAGGGAGCGATATGCGTATGGCGAAGATGAGATTATCTGACCTCCCGGAGGAATTGACCCCGGAGGAGTTAGCGGAGTTGGAAGCCGCTGAAAAGCTGACGCCCGTGTACGACGAGGATTGCCCGGAGATGACCGTAGAACAGCTCCTGCAATTCAAGCGCGTGCCCAGAAGCGAACGAAACAAGCAGACGGTCTCGATCCGGTTGTCCCCGAGTACGTTGAAAAAGGCAAGGATGTATGGCAAGGGATATACGTCCTTCCTTGGACGTTTGCTGGATGAAGCGATCAACGATGAAGAACTCGTGCGGAAGTGCATTTGAATGGGATGACAGACCCCTGTCCGATCGGATGGGGGTTTATTTTGGACAGGGGACCTCATCCGTTTTGCGCTTCGCGCAATCCACCATTCCATGGGCCTACCGGCCCGTTCTCGCTGAAAACAGTCCACTGGACTGTTTTCCGGGCGCTCGAAC
>JAFUWR010000090.1 GCA_017471125.1 Clostridia bacterium
GCCCGCCCCGGCGACGCGCTCGACCCCGCGCCCCGGGAGGCGCTGTGGGCGCTGGGCGTGTCCGGCGACCGGCCCATCGTCAGCTATCGCCTTTCCGATCCCGACGATCTGACGGAGGTCAAGTCCGTCCTGCGCGGACACGCGCTGTATACGGCCATGGGGCTGAACGTCGACCTGGCGCTGGTCGACGGCTGCGGCGGCGGCTACGACCGCCCGGGCCGGGACGCGCTGGCCCATCTGATCGACGCCTCGCCGCTGCGCGGTCGGGAGAACGTGCCCGGCGGAGTCTGGCTGCTGTCCGACGTGACCGACGCGCAGTACGACGTCCTTCGGCGGGCGGCGGCCATCGCGCTGGACGATCGGACCTTCGTCCAGAGCCTGCTCACGGCGCTGGAGCCGGAGCCGACGACCGTGCCCGTCGATCCGGGGCGCTCCCATCTCGAGCATGAGGAGCGCTTCATAGACAACGGCTATGGCGGCTTTTCCGGGAACGGCGGCTACCACATCGACACGCTCCCCCATCGCCCGACCCCCGCGCCCTGGTGTGATATCCTGGCAAACGACAGCTACGGCGTGCTGCTGACCGAGCGGGGCGGCGGCTTCCTGTGGCACGAAAACAGCCGGTCCGGGCGGCTGACCGAGTGGCGGGGCGACGCGCCGTTCATGGACCTGTGCCTGTGCCGCGCCCAGACCGGCGAGGCGCTGCCGCTGCTGCCCCGGGACGCTAACGCGCCTTTCAGGGTGGAATATACGCCCGACCGCGTGACCTATACCTGCGCGAACGCGCTGGTTGACAGCGCGGTCACCTTCCGGATCGGCGCAGACGCGCTGCTGATCGACGTGGAATTGGACAACAAACGCCTCAAGGGCCCCGGCTGGGCCGTGTGCGTCCGGGTGGACTGGCTCATGGGCACCGACGCCCGGGACGCCGCGCGGCTTCGGACGTGGCACGCCGAGGGCGGCTGCTTCGCCTCGGGCGTCATGCCGGGGGTGGGCTATCTGGTCTGCGACCGGGCCGACGCGGTGCCCGGCGACTGCCTGCGGGTGTCCATACAGCCGGGCGAGAATCATTTGCGCCTCGCCGTGGGGTGGGCCGAGGATGTCGAGACGGCGCTGGAGAAGGCGCGAACCTTCCAGGAGGGGAATCAACCAAAGGTCTACCATGAGGACAACGACCTGCTGACCGTCGAGACCCCCGACCCCGCGCTGGACGTGATGATGAACGGCTGGCTGCTCCACCAGGTCCGCGCAAGCCGACTGTACGGGCGCACGGGCTTCTACCAGCCCGGCGGGGCCTACGGCTTCCGCGACCAGCTGCAGGACGCGCTGGCGCTGCTGCCCACCGAGCCCGACGCCGCGCGGCGGCACCTGCTGCTGTGCGCGGGGCGGCAGTTCGCGGCGGGCGACGCGCTGCACTGGTGGCACATGCCGTACCTGGGAGTGCGCACCCGCATCGCCGACGACCGGCTGTTCCTGCCCTATGTGACCGCGGCCTACGTCCGGCGGACCGGCGACGCGGCGATATTGGACGAGGTCGTCCCCTACCTCGAGGACGTGCCCATCCCCGAGGACGCGGGGGATGTGTTTTGCGAGATGCGCCCCGGCCCGGAGGCGGGCACGCTCCACGACCACTGCATGCGGGCGTTCCGCGCCTGCCAGACGGGGCCGCACGGCATGGCGCGGATGGGCGCGGGCGACTGGAACGACGGCATGAACCGGGTGGGCGGCGAGAGCGTATGGCTGTCGGAGTTCATATCGGCCTGCGCCGACGCCTACGCCGACGTGTGCCCCGACCCGGCGGACGCCGAATGGCTGCGGGCGCTGGCGCGGCGGCACCGCGGCGCGGTGGAGCTGTACGCCTGGGACGGACACTGGTACCGCCGCGCCATCATGGACGACGGCACGCCGCTGGGCGCGGCCTCGGGCGACGTGTGCAGGATCGACCTGATCGCCCAGGCCTGGGCCATACTGTGCGGGCTGTCCCACGACCGCTGCCGCGCCGCCCTGGACAGCGCGTGGGAACTGCTGGTGGACGAAAAAAACAGCCTGATCCGGCTGCTGTGGCCGCCCTTTGAGCGCGACGGCATCGACCCCGGCTACATCCGGGGCTATCCCGGCGGCGTCCGGGAGAACGGGGCGCAGTACACCCACGGGGCCTGCTGGCTGCTGCTGGCGCTCGTCCGCATGGGCGACGCCCGCCGCGCCCACCGCGCCCTGGACATGCTGCTGCCGCCCTATCGCGCCGACGCGCCCGAAAAGGCGGAGCGCTACCGGGTGGAGCCCTACGTCACCGCGGCGGACGTGTACGCCCTGCCGGGCCACGTGGGGCGCGGCGGCTGGACGTGGTACACCGGCTCGGCGGCGTGGCTGTACGTGGCCGTGCTTGCGCTGCTGGGCTTCGAGCGCCGGGGCGACAGGGTGCGGCTGAACGCGCTGCTGGGCGACTGGCCGGAGGTGACCGTCACCCTGCAGCACGGAAAAAGCCTCTACCGGCTCATATGCGGCGGAGGCTTCGACCGCGTCGCGCTGGACGGGCGGTACACGGGCGAGGACTTCATCACCCTCGTGGACGATGGCCGGGAGCACGTGGCGACGTTCCCGCCGCGGCGGGAGGCTACGCCTTGCGGATGACGATCTTCACGCCGGGCCGCGCCCAGCGGATGATCTGCTTCATGCTGGCCTCGTCGATGGCGACGCAGCCCGCGGTGTAGGGGTTCTTGCCCTTGCAGTGCAGGAAGATGCAGCTCCCCTTCCCGGCCACGCCCTCGGCGTTGTAGTCGATGAACATGCAATAGTTGTACACGCTGCCGTAGTCGATCAGGTGCTCGTCGGACGAGGTGTAGCTGCGGCCCGTCACCCGGGAATCGACCAGCGTGTTGTAGTATTCGGACTTGGACGACCCACACCAATAATGGTACTTCGTCACCTCGGTGTAGGCCATCTGCGCGCCGGGGTCGGGCTTGTTGCCGAAGGGGGTGGTCAGGTTGTAGACGCCGGTGGGGGTCTTTTTGTCGCCCTCCTTGGTCTTGCCGATGCCGTTCTTGCCCACGTAGGCCGAGGTCTCTAAAAGCCGCGTCCACGCGCCGCCGGACTTCTCGTAGGCCGACAGCGTGGCGGAGCTTCCGCCAGTGTACTCCACCAGCACCACCTGCGACGCGCCCGCGGTGTCGAGGGCGTCAGGCTGGGCGTCATCCTGGGCGGGCGCTTCGGCGTCAGCCTCGCCGGTGACCAGCACGTTCACGGTGAGCACCTGCTTGCCGTACTTGACGGCCACCGCGGTGCTGCCCGCCGAGACGCCGGTGACGACGCCGTTCAGGGACACCGTGGCGATGTCCGCGTCCTTGACGCGGTACTGCTCGAGGGTGCCGTTGGGCAGGGCGACGCTCATGCCCGCGGACACGGTGACGGCCCGGGGCAGCACCACCACGCCGCAGCTGGCCGACGCGCCGCCGCCCTCTATCGTGATGACCGCGCGGCCCTCGCCCGCGGCCTCCACCAGCCCAGTGGCGGACACGGTGGCCACCGCGGGGTCGGAGGTGGCGCAGGTGACCTGGCCCGCCGGGACGTTCTTGAGCTTCGGCTTTAGCTGCGCGGTGTCGCCCACGTACATCAGGCCCAGCTTCGCCCCGAGGGTGATCGAGGGCTTCTTCGCCGCCATCGCGCCCGCGGGCAGGACCGTCAGCACCGCCAGCGCCAGCAGCAGGCATATCAAACGCTTCATACGCAAAAGTCTCCTTCTATGATCTATGTATTTCGATTTTATCACAAAAGTATGACATTTTATATGCGTAGAAGGGACCAATATTGTGGCGACGGCGTGGAACGGGTTTGGGCATAAGGAGGACGACCTCTCAGTCACGCTTCGCGTGCCAGCTCCCCTGGAAGGGGAGCCAAGGCTACCGCGTATAGGCGTAGCCCTCTTGCCTCCCCTGTCAGGGGAGGTGGCATTTGCGCAGCAAATGACGGAGAGGTCGTCCCTGCCCTACTCCCTACTCCCTACTGCCTACTCCCTACTGCCTCACTCCACCGTCACGCTCTTTGCCAGATTCCTCGGCTTGTCCACGTCGAGGCCCCGGGCGACGGAGGTGTAGTACCCCAGCAGCTGCAGCGGTATGATGGCGAGGCTGCCCATGAAGTGCTGGTCGGCCTTGGGGATATAGACGGTAAAGTTGGCGGTGTCCTCCACGTTGTAGTGGCCGTAGCACGTCAGCCCCATCAGGTACGCGCCGCGGGCCTTGCACTCCACCATGTTGCTGATGGTCTTTTCAAACAGGTCGTCCTGGGTCAGCACGCCGATGACCAGCGTGTTGTTCTCCACGAGGCTGATGGTGCCGTGCTTCAATTCCCCGGCGGCGTAGGCCTCGGAGTGGATGTAGCTGATCTCCTTCATCTTGAGGCTGCCCTCGAGGCTGATGGCGTAGTCCACGCCGCGGCCGATGAAGAAGATGTCCCGGGCGTTGGCGAACTTAGCCGCGAACCACTGGATGCGCTCCTTGTCCTCGAGCACGCGGACCATCTTGTCGGGGATGGCGATCAGCTCCTCGATGAGCCGCTGGTACTCGGCGTCGTCGAGGGCGCCCCGGGCCTTGCCGAACCGCAGGGCCAGCGCGTACATGGCGGCGAGCTGGGCGGAGTACGCCTTGGTGGTGGCGACGGCGATCTCCGGCCCGGCCAGGGTGTAGAGCACGTTGTCCGCCTCCCGGGCGATGGTGGAGCCGATGACGTTGACGATGGCCAGCGTCCGAACGCCGTGGGCCTTGGCGGCGCGCAGGGCGGCGAGGCTGTCGGCGGTCTCGCCGGACTGGGAGATGACCACCACCAGCGCGTCCTTGTCCAGCAGCAGCTTCCGGTAGCGGAACTCCGAGGCCAGCTCCACCCGCACGGGCAGGCCCACCAGGTCCTCGATGACGTACTGGGCGGCCATGCCCACGTGCCACGCGGAGCCGCAGGCCACGATGTGGATGCCGGAGAGCGAGCGTATCAGCTCGTCGGTCAGCCCCGCGGCGGACAGGTCGATGTCGCCGTCCTTGACCAGGCTGTTCAGGGTGTCGCGCACGGCGGTGGGCTGCTCGTGGATCTCCTTCAACATGAAGTGCTGGTAGCCGCCCTTCTCCGCGGCGGCGGCGTCCCAGGTGATCTCGGTGGGCTCCATGGTGACCTCGTCGCCGTTCAGGTCGTAGAAGGTCACGCCGCCGGGGAGGATGCGGGCCACCTGCAAATTGTCGATGAAGTAGACGCTGCGGGTGTACTTCAATATCGCCGGCACGTCGGAGGCCAGGAAGGTCTCGCCGTCGCCCAAGCCGATGACCATCGGGGAGTCCTTGCGGGCGGCGTAGATCTCGCCGGGATAGTCCTTGAACATGATCGCCAGGGCGTAGCTGCCGCGCACGCGCACCATCATACGGTTGATGGCGTCCACCGGGCCGATCTTGTACTTCTTGTAGTAGTAATCCACCAGCTTCACGGCCACCTCGGTGTCCGTCTCGCTGTAAAACGTGTAGCCGTTGTTCAGCAGTTTCAGCTTCAATTCGGCATAGTTCTCGATGATGCCGTTGTGGACGCCCACCACGTTGGACTCCACCGGGCCGGAGCCGGTGCCGGAGCAGTTGCCGCTGACGTGGGGATGGGCGTTGGTCTGGCTGGGCTCGCCGTGGGTCGCCCAGCGGGTGTGTCCGATGCCGCAGGTGCCCGCCAGCGCTCGGCCGTTGTCCGTCTTGTCCGCCAGGTTGCGCAGCTTGCCCGTGGCCTTCACCACCTCGGCCAGGTCGCTGCCCGCCCGCACCGCGATGCCCGCGGAGTCATAGCCCCGGTATTCCAGCTTGGATAAGCCCTCCAACAGGATGGGCGCGGCGGCGCGTCCGCCGGTATAGCCTACGATGCCACACATAAGATAAATATCCTTTCCAGAATCGTCAGAAATGAAAACGCTGAACACGCGCCGTCCTTGGGGCGTCATGTTCAGCGCGATCGCTGTGGGTCAATCCTCCAACCCCTGGGCCAGTGCCTCGTCCACCACCTTGTCGTCCGGGATGAACGGCGTCACCGTGGGCAGGCTCGCGTCGTCAGCTACGGGCTGGGCCTCGGTGGGCGCGACGGTGGGGGCCGGGGTGTCGGTGGGCGCGGGGGTCGGGGTCGCCGTGGGCGCGGGCGTGGCGGTGGCGGTCTCCACCATCAGCTCGTCGGCCTCGTCCGGCACCAGCTCCTGACCCTCCTTGCGGGCGGCGATGTCCATGCTGTTCTCGGAGGCCGCGGCGTCGAGCACCAGGTCATCGTACTGCTTGCGGCGATTGCGGTCCTTGATATACATGAACGCCAGCGCGGCGATCAGCGCCAGGGCGACGATGATATAGAGCGCCGTGATCAAGGGCTTCGATTTTTCCTGATACTCGCTGTGCTTTGCCATTTCTTCCACTCCTAATACATATGCTCGAGGGCTTTAAGACATTCGCCCGAACCGTCAGGGAGCGCTCCGGTCCGCCGGGGCGTTTCCTCGCGGTTCGGGTCCAAAGGGACCCTTACCGGGAAAGCAGGGGGCAGCGTGCGCTGCTCCCTGCGGGGTGTCCTACCTCAGATCTTACAGCTGGATCACGCGGAAAGCAGCGCCAGCGGGGATCTCGATGCTGATGGTGCCATCGGCAGCCACGGGCACGTTGGTGAGGTCAAGGATCTGAACGGTGCCATCAGGCAGGACGATCTGCAGCTGATAGCCAGCCAGAGACGCCAGGTTCGCCAGAGCGGGAATGGTCAGAGTGACCGTGCCGTCGGCGTTGGCCTCGGTGTCAGCAGCAACCGCCACCCAATCGGTCACCAGGATGCTGCCAGCGGGAGCGGCAACATTGGCGATGGCCGGGAAAGTGGTCGCGTCGACGGTGACAGCGCCGGTCACCTGAGTGCTGGGGGAACCAGCGGCCAGAGCGGGCACAGCCAGGGCCATAACCATGACGATCGCGCAGATCATCGCAGTCAACTTTTTCATTGTAAACTCCTCCTTTCTCACATGATGACCAGCCGAAGCTGATATATCAACGCCGAAGCGGTGATATCACGGTAAATGAGACTATTTCTCTATGTAGAAGATCTCCACCAGCTTGTCCAGCAGCTTGGCCTCGTCGGGATAGAATTCGTCCCACCGGGTGCCGACGACGTTCTTGCCCTCGGGCACGTAGTAGTTCTGCTCGCTGTAAGCCGAGTTGGAAACCGCTTTGGTCAAATCGAGATAGCGGCTGCGGGTGATGTTGGTCTGGGTACAGTACTCCGCGGCCTCGATGCGCCGCCACACGTCGTTGGGGCTGTTGCGCAGCAGGTCGACGATCTCCTCCATGACGGCGTTGATGAAGGTCTTTTGGCGCTCCATACGGCCGACGTTGGAGAAGTCCTCGGTGATGTCCCTGCGGCGGACGAAGGTCTCGACGTTCTGGCTGGTGATGACGGCCTCCTCGCCCTTGATGAAGCCCAGGTCGGTCAGGTCGTCGTTGGGCACGGTGACGGTCACGTTCCCCAGCGCCTTCATGATCTCCGGCAGGGAGGAACGGTTGGTGATGACGTACTCGTTGATCGGGATGCCGTACAGTATGCCGGACACGGCGTTGCACAGGTTCCGCGCGGACACCGGGCCGTTCTCACCGTAGGCGTAGGCCAGGCAGAGCTGGTCCACGAACTCGCCGCGGTCCTGGCCCTCCAGGGCGTAGCGATGGATCTTGCAGATGGTGTTGCGGTTCAGCGCGATGATGGTCATCTTCTTGTGGAGCTCGTCCATGACCACCAGCGAGATGCTGTCCGCGTTGGGCGCGTGGGTGTAGGTGTCGTTGACGGTCATGACGCCGTCGGAGTCGACGCCCACGTAGAGTATGGCGGTGATCCGCGCGTTGTAGCGGTATTCCTTGCCCTTGTAGACGATGTTGCGGTAGCCGCTGCCCACATTGTTCTGGTTGGCGGCAGTGACGCGGCTGCGGTTCATGCTGGTGTAGCGGTTGTAGAGGAAGAAGCCGGTGCCCAGTATGACCACCACGGCGATGATGACCGCGGGGATGATCCAGGGGTGGCGGCTCAGGGTCTTTTTGACCTTGTGCTTGAAGATGCGCCACGGGCCCTTCTTCTTGTGATGATGCTCGCCGGAGGCATGTGTGGGTCGGTCGCTGACGTAGTAGTCCGCCCCCGACTTGCCGGTCCGCTTGCGCTTTTCTGACATATCCGCACCACCTGTTGACGTTGGTCGCGTTTACTGCTGTTTCTTCTTTTTCTTCTTCTTTTCCTTGCTGTCCTCGCCGTAGCCGTAGCCATACCCATAGCCGTAACCATAGCCATAGCCATAGCCGCTCTTCTTGGAGCCCAGCTTGTTGAGGACCACACCCAGGATCTTCACGCCGGCGTACTCCAGCTGCTGCTTGGCGCGCTGGGACTGGATGCGGTCGGTGACGCCGCTCTCCACCACCAGCACCGTGCCGTCGCACTCGCGGGCGATCAGCACGCCGTCGATGACGGCGTTGATCGGGGCGGTGTCGACGATGACGTAATCGTACTTTTTGCGCACCGCGGCCAGCATCTTCTTGAAGCGGTCGCCGGAGAACAGCTCGCTGGGGTTGGGGGCCACCGCGCCGGTGAAGATGATGTCCATGCAGTTCTCAGAGGTCTTGTAGATGACCTCGTCCAGCGGGCACTCGCCCACCAGGAACTCCGTTAAACCCTTGACCTTCTTGCGCACGTTGTAGCGGCTTAAGGTGTGGCTGTTTCGGATGTCGCAGTCGATGTAGAGCGTCTGCTTGTTGAGCGCCGCGAAGCTCTTGGCGAGCCTGAAGGACACCGAGGATTTGCCCTCGTGCTTCAGGGCGCTGGTGACGCCGATGACCTTGAGGTCATAGCCGCTGAGCTGTATGTTTGCGCGCAGCGTGTTGACGGCCTCGTTGACCTGGAAGGGCACCTCGCTGATCTTGAGGGCGACCCTGCGCTCGTCTCTCATGGCAGCTTCCGTTTTTTCGGGCGCCATGGTCTCGGCCTGCACGACTTCTTTCGGCATGGATGGATTCTCCTATCGTTTCGATTCTTTTGCCGTCACGCGGCCGGGATCATTCCTTGAAATAGGGGAC
>JAFUWR010000091.1 GCA_017471125.1 Clostridia bacterium
CAGCACCGCGCCAGGAACTCGTTCAGCTCCGCGCACAGCGCCGCGCTCTCGGGGTCGTTCTTGCGGAAGGCGAAGCTGTAATTGTTCTCGGTGATGCGCTCGTGGATGTAGTCGATCTCGGGCCGCTCCCGGTGGACGGTCTTCATCTCCGGCTCGTCGGCGAGGTAGGCGTCGATCTTCCCGGTCAAAAGCGCCGTGATGCAGTCCGGGTAGGTGTTGAACAGCAGATATTCGCTGTCGGGGAAGTACTCGTGGGCGGCGTCCTCCATCAGCGGGCCGGTCAGCACGCCGATGCGCTTGCCGTTATAGGCGGTGTAGGCGGGCACGGCAGCATCGGTGGCGGCGGATTCTATGGCAGGCGCGTCGCCCCGTACCAGGATGCCCAGCTTTTCCTCGTATAGGATGTCCGAGAACGGCATTCCCTCGGAGCGTTCAGGCAGGTATTGCAGGTTGGACATGACGACGTCCACCTTGCCGGATTTCGCGGCGGGAACGATGCCGTCGAAATCAAAGACCTCAAAGGACAGGTCCGCGCCAAGCCACGCGGCGAAGCGATGGGCCAGCTCAATGTCGTAGCCGGTCAGGCGGCTGCCCTCGTAGTAGCTGTAGGGCGGCACGTTGCCGGTCGTTCCGACGGTCAGGTGAATCGCCGGATCATCGGGCATGGATATCTCAGGCATCGCGCCGTTCCCCTCCAGCACCCAGCGCCGGTACATGTCGTCCAGAGTGCCGTCCGACTTCACCTCGGCAATGAACCGGTTGAGCTTGTCGCCCAGCTCCTCTATGGCACTGACATTGCTGTAGCCCACTGCGATCTTCACCGTCATGTCCATGGCCTCCGGCAGCAGATGCACGCCAGTCAGGCCGCTGTCGATGGTCAACTGCATCTGCACCTGGTCATAGACATAGGCGTCCAGCTTGCCCTGCGCCACAGCGGTATAGCCCAGCAGATTGTCGGTGTAATAGACGATAGTCGCCTCCGGCAGCTCCGACATTACCGCGTCCTCGGCGGCACTACCCTGGTTGACACCGATCCTGACCTTCGGCTTGTTCAGCTCGGCCTTCGAGGAGATATCCCCCTCGGCCAGCGCCGTTCCGCCCGGCAAGAGCAGCAGCATCAGCACAAGCAGCCACGCAAAAGCCCGTTCCCTCATGGTGATTCCTCCTAACAAGGGTTCAACTAAAACCGCTTCGAGATGACCAAGTCGATTCGATCACCCTTCACGCCCACGACGATGTCATCCGCCAGCTTTGCCACGATGGACTTCTCCAGCTCGTCCCAGGCCTCTTCCGCGTTGTCGCTGTCCCCGCGCGCCAGGTCCAAATCGTTCCGATAGGTTTGCAGCGTCCAGATGGTCATCATGTCCGCGTTGCCCATCATCGGGCTGGGCGTGTGGACGATGCCGTATTTCATCGTCTCCTGCCCGTAGGCATCCAGCGTCCTGCCCGTGCTGCGCAGGGCCCCGGAGATCATCTCCCCCAGCTTTGCCATGAAGCCCCTGGCCGCGGCGTTCTTGCCTGTCGAGGACACCGAGAGCAGTTCCTCTTTTTTATCCGCGTTCATGTCCGCAGTGGCCTCGAAGTGGATCTCGCAGGTCCTGCCATCCGCCGCGAACCATATCTGGCCGTAAAAGTCCTCCAGCATGGTCTTGACCATGCCCAGCGTCTCCTCCACCAGCAGATCCAGCCGAAGGGTATCCCGCTTGTCCAGCTTCACCTGCCACGCGAAGTTCTCCGTAGCGTAGCGCGCCGCCGCCATGCGGTTCGCGTCGCTGTTGACCATGAATTTATCCGATGTGATCCTTGCCATGCGATCTGCCTCCTTTGATCCGATCCTTTATTCGATGTCAAGGATATCGGCAAAGCCGGTCACGTCGAACACCTCTTTGACCATCTCGTTGGCATTCACGACCTTCAGGCCGTTCTTCTTCGACATGACCTTGTGGGCCGAGAGCAGCACGCGAAGGCCCGCGGAGGAGATGTAATCCAGCTTCTCAAAGTCCAGCGTCAGTTCGGTGGCGGCGTCCATGCCCTCCTTCAGCGCCTGCTCCAGCTCCGGGGCGGTGGTGGTGTCCAGGCGGCCCTCCAGGGCGACGGTCAAGGCGGTGCCGTTCATATTCTTGATGATCTTCATTGTCAGTTCCTCCCTATCAAATTCGCTTGTGCAGCATCAAAATATTGAAGCCGTTCTCATACCGATATTCCAGCTTGTCCATGCTCTTCTTGACCATGAATATGCCCAGGCCCCCGATGGCCCGCGCCTCCGCGGAGAGGGTCACGTCCGGGTCGGGCTTTTTAAGCGGGTCGAAGGGCACGCCGCGGTCGATGAAGGCGATGCTCGCCGTGCGGGTGGCCGCGTCGAAGTCGAACCGCACCGTCGCGTCGCCCGTGCCGCCCGGGTAGGCGTAATGGGCGATGTTGCCGAACAGCTCGTCGATGGCGATGTCGATTTGCGTCAGGGCCTTCATCGAACAGTCCAGCGCCTCCAGCTGCTCGTCGATAAATGCCGTGACGACAGCGATGTTTTCAAGCCTTGCCTCAAGCGTCAGTTCCTTCACGGCGCTTTCCTCCCCCGCGTTCGCTCTATTGGCCGTCACAGGACTGCCTCCCAGGCCCGGCTCTCGATGAACAGGGCGAGTATATCCCCGTCGATGCTGCCCTCCCGCGCCATGTCGCGCAGGATTTCCAGCGAGCGCTCCACCGGGATGGGCTTTTTATACGGCCTGTCCTTGGCGGTGAGGGCCTCGAAGATGTCCAGGATCGTCAGCAGCCGGACCTCCCGGGGGATCGACGTCCCCGACATTTTCAGCGGGTAGCCCGCGCCGCCCAGCAGCTCGTGGTGCTCGGAGGCCCAATCGGGGACCATCGCGAACGCCGCCGGGAATTTCACCTGGCTGAGGATGCGCCGGGTGGCGCTGACGTGCCCCTGCATGACCCTGCGCTCCCCGTCCGTCAGCGTCCCCTTGCGGATCAGCAGCTTTTCCGCCTCCGGGGGCGACAGCACAGGCTGCGCGTCGCCGTCGTCATCGGTATAGCGCGCCTGGGCCATCTCCTGGACGACGCTCACGTCGTCCTCCGTGAGGAACGGGGCCGTGTTGATGCGCCGGATCGCGTTAAGCCAAGCCACCTGACGGGCCTTGCGCTTCTCATATTCCTCCTGTGAGACCCGGCCCTCCAGCATTTCGATGCGACCCAGCAGGCGCATCCTCTCAAACCGCGCCTCGACGCGCTCCAGGCCGTCCCCCAGCCGGGTGGCCTTGTCCATGACGGACAGCGGCACCGCCAGCTTGCCCACGTCGTGCAGCCACACGCTCATCAAAAAGGCGTGCCGCCGGTCCGCGTCGAAGCGATGGGGATTTCCCGTGGCGTCCAGCCAGTCCAGGAAGGCCTCGCCGATGCGCACCATGTTGCGGGTGTGGTTGGCGGTGTAGGGCGAGCGCTCGTCGATGGCCGTGGACAGCGCCGTCACCAGCGAATCCAGCAGCACGGTGATCTGCTGGGCATACTGTATCTTCAACTCCGCGAGCTCCGTCACGTCGCCCAGCACCACCACGATGCCCACGGGCGCGTCGCCGTCCCGCAGGTAGGCGGTGGTCATGTGGAGCTGCCGCGTCTCGCTGCCGGTGAAGAACGGCACCAGATGGCGGTGCAGGGTCGTCGGGTCGTAGACCGCGTCCAGCACGGCCTGGTTGAACGGGTCGTTTTCGCTGTACTCGTAAAACGCGGTGGCGATCTTCCGGCCCGTCAGCGCCTCGGCGCTTCGGCCCAGTATCTTTTCCGCCGCGGGGTTCACGGTCTGGATGCGCCCGTCCAGGCCCAGCACCATCACGCCCTCCGACATGTCCCGGATGACGCTTTGGCGGATCAGGTCGTCCTGCCTCATCATGCTCCCTTGACCCCCTTGTACTCCACGCACAGCATGGTCAGATCGTCGAACTGCTCCGCGTCCTTCACGAAGCCGTCCACGCTGGCGCGGACGTTTTTGAGGATCTGCTGCGGCGCGGCGTCCGGGTCGGCGTTCAGCGCGTCGATCATCCGCTCGGTGCCGTAAAGCTCCTGCTCGGCGCTGGTGGCCTCCGCCACGCCGTCGGTGTACACGAACAGCTTGCTGCCGGGCTCAAGCTGTATCTCATACTCGCGGTACTTCACGCCCTCCATGCCGCCGATGACGAAGCCGTGCCTGTCCTTATACAGCTCGAACCCGCCGCCCGGCTGCCGCAGCGCCGGGAACTCGTGGCCCGCGTTGGCGGCGGTCAGCCTGCCGGTGGACAATTCGAGGATGCCCAGCCAGACGGTCACGAACATCTGCGCCTCGTTGTTGGAGCAGATCGCCTCGTTGGCGCGCCGCAATATCTCCGCGGGGGAGTTGCCCAGCATGGCCACGCTCTGCAATATGATCTTGCTGGCCATCATGAACAGCGCCGCCGGGACGCCCTTGCCCGACACGTCCGCGATGACCAGGCACAGGTGGTCGTCGTCGATCAGGAAGTAGTCGTAGAAGTCGCCGCCCACCTCCTTGGCCGGGTCCATGGAGGCGTAGATGTCGAACTCGCTGCGCATCGGGAAGGCCGGGAAGATGTGGGGCAGCATGGACGCCTGGATGTCCGTCGCAAGAGACAGCTCCGCGCCGATGCGCTCCTTCTCCGCGGTGACCCGCTTGACCTCGTCCACGTATTGAAGCGTCCGCGCCGACAGCGTGGCGAAGCTCTCCGCCAGCGCCTCGATCTCGTCGCCGGTGCGGTAGGTGTCCTCCATCATGAACTGGAGGTCGTCGCCGCCCAGGGAAATGACCCGCTGGGTCATGGTCTCCAGCGGCTTCACGATGCGCTTGGACACCGTCAGCGCGCCGACGAGCGCCAGCACCGTCACGATCATCAGCGCGGCGGTGATCCACGTCCGGGCGCGGGAGATGCCGTTCTGGAAGGCGGAGACCGCGTTTTGCGATATTTCGTCGTATTGCGCCGCCAGCAGGGTGGTCGGCTGGTCCGCCACGGCCTTGTCCACCAGGCTGACCACCGTCCAGCCCACCGTGGGGATGGGCGCGCCGGTCATGTACCAGTCCGCGCCGTCCGCCTCGACGCGCGTCACGTCCGTGTTCGCGGCGAGGGCCTTGTCGATGAACGCCGCAAGCTCCGCGTTGCCCAGCTTCCGCAGGTCCTCGGCCTCGCCCTTGCCCCTGACCTGGAAGATGCCCTCCGACCGGGGCGAGAACACCACATGGCCGCGATGGTTGACGATGCAGGTGAACTGGCCGTTTTCGTCGGAAGCGTTCACGTAGGCCTCCATGTCGTCCAGGAACAGGTCCGCGCCCGCGACGGCCACGACCTTGCCGCTGGCGTCGTAGACCGGCAGGGCGCACATGACGCAGTACTGCCCCGTGAACACGTCGGCCGCGATGTCGGTAAAGTACAGCCCGCCCCGGGCGATGGCACCCCTGTACCAATCCCGCTCGCGGATCGGTATGGAGACGACCGCGCCGCTTTCGTCGAATTTGGACGATGCGTGGTCGTCCGCCAGCAGCATCACGCCCTCCGGCAGGGCCACGTAGCAGGAATCCACATGGGCGTTTGAATAGATCGACAGCATGAGCTCCGACAGGTTGCCGAGCAAGCCCAGCTTTTGAGCCACGGCGGGGTCGTTCGTATCGACGCCCGCCTCCGTCAGGAGCTGCACACTGGCTTTTCCGTCCATTGAGGCGTCCGGCAGCGCGACCTCGCGGGCGGGATACTTATCGGGCGTGTCAAAGAGCATCCGCGCGTATCCCGCAAGCGTGCCGACGGTGTCCGCCGTGTCGGAAAACAGGTCGTCGGCGATATAGGCCTGCATCTGCGTCCGGCTGCTCTGGGTCTGGGCGACCACCGCGTCCATGGTCTCCCGGGAGATGGCGGTGATGGCCCCCTTCTGCATGTCGTTGGTGTCGGTCACCAAGGCGGTCAGGTTTTTCATCTGGTAGATGATCATCACCGAATAGGCCGCCATGACCAGAATGAGCATGATCAGCACCAGGTTGAATATCTTCTGCTGGATGCCGCCAAAGGTGATGTTCTTGAATTTCTTCACTGTCCTCTACCTCCGTGTCGCCCATCGCGTCTGTCGCTTTATCTACCATTTTACCGATTTATCTCCGCAGGTGTCAAGGGGTTGTTCCAGAATGTCAAACGCATTTTGGGTTGACATTCTGGAAACTCCCCTTGTTTTCGATCTAAAAAAATGGTATCATAAACTGATTGAAGCTTGTAACAGGCTTCGCATGAGCGCATATTCACGGAGGTAAAGGCATGACCCGGAACATTCTTTTGACATCGCTGGACGCGCCGGGGAGCGATCAGGCCCTGCGCTACTATGCCGTGCGGAACGAATACGGCTACGACTACTGCGAAGCCCTGCAGAGCATGGAGGCCAGCGCCAAGTACATCCTGGCCCGCTTTCCCATCGACGAGATCATCGTCATCGGCGACGCGGACGACGCGGAGAAGCTGGAGCCCCGCCCCCTGAAGGACGCGGGCGACCTCGACGCCGCGGGACCGGGCACCCTCTCCCCCTTCGATCTGTACCGCTCCCGCATGGCGCAGTACATCGGCGAGGTGAGCCTGGAGCAGCAGGCCTATGACGCGCTGCTGCCCGAGGCGGAGCGCGCGAAACTCATAGACTTCATCCGGGACTTCCAGGAGAAGAATTCCCAGCGGGATATGAAGCGGCTCAACCGCCTCTTTGACGAGCTGTCGAGCGACAAGCCGTTGTACCAGCGGTTCAAGGACGCGCTCTCCGCCGCCTTCCCGAAGGCCGGGAACGACTTCGAAACGACGGTAAAGTGGGTGAAGAACTACCTGTACGCCCAGCTCAAGCCCTCCGCCAAGCTGGAGATCCTGCCGGTCAACGAGGGCATCTGCGCCCGCTATCTCCCGTCGGGGACGCTGGACGACCGGGAGTATTGGATGAGCAGCGTCCTGGACGTCGACCAGGATGCGAACGAAGATGATGAGATCGACCTCTATGTCTCCCTGGGCGCCGAATCCGCGGTGGAGAGCCACCTCGTCCTGAACATCCTCGACATCCTGATCGCCACGCCGGGCAGCCACGTCCACCTCAAGAAAATCTACCAGGTCTACGAGGCCGCCGGTGACCTGACCGGGACCATCGTGGACAGCACCATCGTCACCCGCTCCACCGACCTGGTCGCCGCGGCCCACGCCTTCCTGAATTACGCCAAGACGGACATGCTCGTGGATTTCTGGGAGCGGTCCGGGCAGCACAACGAGCGCGTCAGCAGCCTGATCTACGCCGCGCGGCACGTGGACGTGGGCATCTCCATGTGCAACATCCTCGAGGTGCAGGAGGGCATACAGCGCCTGCGCAGGCTGTTGACCGACGAGCGCTCCTGGAAGGAGGCCGGCGACTACGGCCTGCTGTTCGGCGTGATCGCCGGGTGCATCCAGGCGGATTACGGCCCGCTGCTGGACGAGGACGGCAGCATCCCCTTCATCCGGCTGATCAAATGGGCCTACAAGCACCAGTTGTACCAGCAGGTGCTGACGCTGATCGAGACCTACGCGCCGTCCAACATGGTGGAGGCCGGCATCTTCTACTACTGCGACGACGAGGCCCGCGCCGCCGAGATCACGGACCTCTTGGCGCTCCAACGGCTGGAATTGAAGCCCTATGAATACTACAAGATGGACGACATCAGCCATTACTTCGTCAAGAGCTACGACCGGGGCGACGTCAAGCTCAACGGCTCCAGGGGCGAGGACAGGAATATGGCGTATGCCGCGCTGCGGGCGCAGTCCGTCGAAAACCAGGACCCGGCGAAGATCACCGGCCATACCGCGTGCGGCGCAGACACGCTCACGGACGTGCTGTACGCCTATTACCACCTGGGCGAGGTGCGCAACAAGATCAGCCACGCGGACGCGAACGCGATGGCCGAGCGCCGCCTGAACGTGGCCGAGAGCGACGTCAGCTACGGCATGGTCGTCATGCGGGAGACCATCGAATACTTCATCAGGAGCTATGAAGCGGCGATGGCGGAGGCGAAGGCGAAGGACCCGAAGATCGTCTACATCACCGCCGACGACGTTCGGAACGCCGCGGACCGCATCCGGCGCGAGCGTCCCAAGGAGGACCGGCGTCATTAGCGCGACAGCAAAAAAACGTTCCTCCCCTTCAAGGGAGCGAACGTTTTTGCGTCTTTCGCAGATCACCTGTAAACGTACACGATCTTGCTGCCCTCCACCCGTACCTTGTCGCCGACCGATATCTTGACGTAATTCATCCTCAGCTTGCCGGAGACATGGGCGACGACCGTTTTCCCGCCGACGTTTACCTTAAAGTTTCCATTGGGCATGCGCTCGGTCACCTTGCCATTCGGTCCGCCCTCTCCGGCGTGCGATTTGCCGCCTGTCACTTGCTCAAGCGCGTCCAGGTCCAAAGCCTCCGCCATAAGCTCCTCGTGTCCGTCCTGCAACATAACATCATCCTCCTCTTTTATTTTCCATGTACCGCCGCCCGGCGCCTCCCGGAGAGATCATGTCTTTTTGGGCAAGCGCCGTCAGATCACGTCCATATTATACCGTTCGCGTTCCGTCGGGGTCAAGGGGTGGTTCCAGAATGTCAAATCCGTTTCTATGAATAGCGATGGCGGGCGCCGAAACGGCGCCCGCCCTGCTGTGTTGCGCGGTCCTATTCATTTTGAGACAGCCCCGTCAGAACACCTCGGCGTCCCGGGGAAGGGTGATCGTGGGATGGTTTTCGACGATGAGGCGATAACGCGGGCAGGCCGCGTCGTGGTCGTTGATGATGCCGCAGGCCTGGAGGTGGGAGTAGATGGTGACCGGGCCCACGTACTTGAAGCCGCGCCGCTTGAGGTCCCGGCTGACGCGGTCGGAGAGGCCGTTGCTGACGGGGATCGCGCCGTCGCCGTGGCCCTCGTACAGGATTGTCTTGCCGTCGGAGAAGGCCCAGAGATAGTCGCAGAAGCTGCCGCGCTCGGCGCGGACCTCGCGGTAGCGCTGGGCGTTGTTGATGATGGCCCGCACCTTGCGCGGCGAGCGGATCATGCCCGCCGTGGTCAGTATGCGCTCCACGTCGGCCTCGCCGTACCCGGCGATCCTGTCGTAGTCGAAGTTTTCAAAGCACTCGCGGAAGATGTGGCGCTTCTTGAGCATCAGGTCCCAGCTCAGGCCGCACTGCATGCACTCCATCGTCAAATGCTCGAACATGTGCCGGTCGTCGTGCACCGGGATGCCCCATTCCCCGTCGTGATAGCTGCGGTTGGCCTCGTTCATGCCCGCCCAGGCGCAGTATGCCATTCTCTCTCCTCCGTCTTTCAGCTTTCCGCCAGGAAGGCGTCGAGCTGCCGCTGGATCTCGTCGATCACTTTGCGCAGGCCGGCGTCCTCCATCCGTTTGAGCATCTCGGGGATGACCGCGTCGGGGTCGTCGGTGCCGGTGTACAGCCGTGGGCGATACTCCTCGATGACGGCCTTCAGTGCCTCGCACTCCGGGGCAACTTCGCTCAAATCGGGGGTGAAGCCCATGGCCGCGGACAGGGTGGCGTCGGCGTAGCTGGCCATGGTCTTTTCCCACTGGTGGGTGTCGGTGGGCACCTCGGGGAACAGCGACGCCTCCAGCGAGCCCAGCGTGTAGTGGCCCTGGGTGTACGCCTGGACGCCCACGTTGGCGCTGCCCTCGGCGGTGCGGATGACCGTGCCGTCGTAGTTGCGGATGTAGTGCTTGCCCTCGATGCCGTAGCGGGCGGTGTCGCGGTACCAGGGGTCGGTGTTCATCAGCTCGATCAGCCTGAGCGCCGCGTCGGGATGCTCGGAGTAGGCGCTGACGGCGGTCATGGAGCCGCGGATGGAGGAGGTGCTCAGGTAGACGCCGTCGTACCGGGCGATGTAGACCGGCTCCTTGATGACGTTCGCCCACACCGTCTCCGCGCCGAACCAGCCCTGGCCGGACTGGACGACGCCCGCCTCGGGCCGGGGCATGCTCGGCAGCTCGGCGGCGTCGGGATTGATGTAGCCCTTCTCGAACCAGCGGTGCATGGTGCGCAGGCGCTCCTGCCAGCCGGGGATCTCCAGCGCGCACTGGACCACATGCTCGCGCTCGGTGCCTTGGGCGTTCCAGTCCAGGCCCACCAGGATGTCCATGCTCAGCCAGTCCACCAGCGCGTTCTGCCAGGAGGTCAGGCCCGTGGCGGGGATCTTCAGGGGATAGTCGTCGGGATGGTCGGCCTTGTAGGCCTCGAGGTACGGCTCGATCTCGTCGAAGGCGATGTCCAGGTCCTTCTCGAAGCCCTTCTCCTTGAGGAAGTAGTTGCTGTTTAAGATCCAGAACACCTCGTAGCCGATGTCCTTCATGTGCGGGATGGCGTAGACCCGGCCGTTGACCTTCGTGCCGGCCCAGGCGGTTTCCACCACCGTCTCGTACAGCGCGGGGTAGTCCTTGAGCCGGTCGGTCAGGTCCAGGAAGTTGCCGGCAGACACGTTCTTGGCGAAGTCGTTCCACCAGTCGCAGGTGAACGCGATGTCGAAGTCGTGGCCGTCCAGTATGGCGGCGTTCAGCGTGTCGCGGTCCATGTATCTGAATTCGCAGGTGACGCCGATCTTCTCTGCGGAATAGGCGTTCAGCGCGGCCTCCACCTCGGGCCAGTCCGTGAGCGTGGCGGAGTCCGAGTACAGCGCCCACACCACGTTCACCACGTCCCCGCCGTCGGCGTGCGCCTCCTCGGCGGCGGTGAAGGCGTCCTCCAGCGCGGCGAGGCGGTTCTCCACGCCCTTGACGGCGCTGTTGGTGGTCCGGGACGAGGCCGTCATGCTCTCAAGCTGCACCTCCAGCTCGTCCACCCGGACGTTCATGTCCTCGATCTGGCGCGAAAGCTCCCCGATGCGCTGCTGCTGGCCGTTGGACAGCACTACGTTCACGGCGATCAGCGCCGCGAACATCACGCACAGGATCGCGATCCAATGCTTCTGCTTCATGCTCCCACTCCCTTCCCCCGTCAGCCCTCGGCGTTCGGGATCGTCTCTATGCCGCCCGCGGCGGACGCGAAGCCGCTGCCGTTGCGGGTGCCGTTCTTGATGGCGTAGAGCGCCAGGTCCGCGCTCTTGAACAGGTCGGTCCCCGGGATGAGCTGGTCCGTGAAGGCCACGCCCGCGCTGAGCGTCACCGGCGGCAGGCCGTCGCCGGGGGCCTTGAGCCGCGCCGCGATGGCCTGGAGCTTGGAGCGCACCAGCGGCTTGACGCCGGAATCCGCCTCGCTCATGACGACGGCGAACTCGTCGCCGCCGATGCGGCAGACCATGTCGTCCCGGCGGAACGCGCTGCGCACGGTGTCGGCCACCGCCCGCAGCACGGCGTCGCCGATGTCGTGGCCGTAGCGGTCGTTGATGCTCTTGAACAGGTCCACGTCCAGCAGGATCAGGGCGACCTTCTCCCCCGCCCCGATGGCCCGCTCCAGCGCGTCGGCGTAGGCCGACCGGTTGAACAGGCCCGTCAGCTCGTCGTGGGTGGCCTCGTAGTTGAGCTTTTCGGTGGCCAGCCGGTTCTGCTCGTGGAGCTGGTTGTAGGTGCGGGCCAGGAACTGTATCTCGCTGGCCCCCTCCTCGCTGAGCGCCTCGTCGCTGGACATCATGCTGATCTGCCGCCGCAGCGGGACGATCACCATCGTGAACACCACCACCGCCAGCGCCAGCAGCGCGCACATCAGCGCCACGGTCAGTATCTGCTGGCCGCGCAGCACGTTCAGCAGGTGGTCGGAGCTCTCGACCTGCCGGGTCAGCATGCCGCTCATCAGCACGTCCATGCCCCGGTTGATGCGCAGGGAGATCTCGTTCTTTGAGGATTCATAGTCCATGTCGAACAGGAGGCCCCGGGCCTTCTCCTCCTGCTCCTCGGGCGACAGCCGGGTGTCGGCGGGCAGGAGCTGGATGTCCTGCAAGTTCTTCGGATACTCGGCCACGTCGTCGCCCAGGGCCGCCACCTTCAGCCGCATGGCGTACTCCTCGGTGGCGCTGACCCGCTCCCGCAACTGCATGGCGTTGTTCAGCTGGGACAGCACCCGCTCGTCCATCGAATAGGCGCGGACCTCGGCCAGCGCCTCGTCGATGGCGTTCCGGGCCTGGGTGTCGCCGTAGTACAGCTCCACCTGCTGCTTGTCGCCTGTCACCACGAAGCCCCGGGCGTAGATGGTCAGCGCGTCGCTGCCCGTGAGCAGGTCGCTGGCGATGCCCTGGCAGTCGATGTAATTCTTGGTGGAATAGCGCATGTCCCCGTAGCTCTTGGACGTCTGGTACATGAACGCCATCAGGATGATGGAAATCAGCAGCCCGACCGCCACCATGCAGATGATGACGGTCTGGATGGGTATCGAACGGCGCCCCTCTCGCCTCGTATCGCTCATGCCGCACCTCCCTGTCGATCTGACGCCGGGCCTACGCCCGCGCTTATATCCGTATTAATCATACATTATTTCGGGGAAAATTGCAACACTATAATCACAGAAAAAACACTATTCCTGCCGCACGCCGATGACGATGTGGTGGTCGTCGCTCTCCCGGGTGCGGATGGTCTGGAGGGTGTACGGCACGGGCATGCCGTTTTTCAGCTTGTGGAAGGACAGCGCGACGGCTTCCTCCTCATCGGCCCACCAGGTCAAATTGTGCTTGCCGGTGGCCTCCCGGAGCCGTTCGGCCTCATTCTCGGGCACGTCCATAAGCAGCGCCTCCCGGGCCCGGCCAAAGAAGTCCTCCCCGCCGGGGCGTATCTCAAGCTCGCCGTCCCTGCCGGTGTAGAACTCGAGGTAGAAGTCCGTGACCACGTCCACGTAGTAGATGCTCTCGAAGTCGCTGGTCAGCGCCTTGGAGATGCTCATGTAGGTCTTTTTGACCTCAGGCGTCACCTCGACCCTGGCGTTGGCGCGCTCGATCAGAAAGCGGTCGAATTCCTCGGGCGGCACGGGCTTTGAGAAGTAATAGCCCTGCACCAGGTCGCAGCCCATGGCCTTGAGCACCAGGTACTGCTCCTCGGTCTCCACGCCCTCGGCCACCACGGGCACGTGCAGGTAGTCCGCGATGTCGATGATGAGCTCGATCATCCGAACGTCCCTATTCTCGCCGAAGGCCGACCGGACGAAGCTCATGTCCAGCTTGAGCGCGTCGATGGGCAGGTGGGACAGCATGCCCAGGGACGAGTAGCCGGTGCCGAAGTCGTCCATCTCGATGCGGAAGCCCATGCCCATGCCGCGCAGCTCCTTGGCGGTGGTGATGACCTGGTCGGAGTCGCCGGTATAGGCGGACTCGGTGATCTCGAGCGCCAGGTCGTTGGCGTCGAGGTCATATTCCTCCAGGATGTCGCGGAACACGTCCTTCAGATTGGGCGTCAGCATGTCGATGCGGGACACGTTGACGGACACTGGCACCGAATAGCCCAGCCGGTCCTTCCAATCCCGGATGCGCGCCGCGGCCTCGCGCCAGACGAATTTGTCCAGCTCGAGGATGAGGCCGTTGTCCTCCAGCAGCGGGATGAACACGCCGGGGCTGATCATGCCCAGCTCGGGATGGTCCCAGCGCACCAGGGCCTCGGCGCTGGCCAGCAGCGGCGCGTCGGGCCGGATGTCGAATTTGGGCTGGAAGTGGACCGCGAAGCGGCGGTTCTCCAGCGACGGCTTGAAGTCCTCCAGGAGCCGCGCCTTGAAGAGCTCCGCCTCGTGCATCTTCGTGTCGTAGATCCCGACGGCCTTCAGATAGCCGGTCTTGACGGTGTTCGCGGCTATCCGGGCGTAGTCGAAGCGGCGCTCGATCTCGAGGGTCTTGTCCACCTCGGAGTAGACGCCCATGCGCAGCCGGACGCGGTTCTCGGACACGTCCTCGCCCGCCAGTCCCCCGGACACCTTCTCCAGCAGGGCCTCGTAGTCGTCCCGGTGGGGGCAGTAGATCAGGAACGTGTCCGCGCCCATGCGGCAGCCCACGCCGCCGACCTCCCGGGAGATCTGCCGCACCCGGTTGCCGATGCGGGCCAGCACGCTGTCGCCGTACTGCTTGCCATAGCGCTCGTTGAGCACGTGGAAGTGGTTCACGTCCAGCACCAGGGCGTCCATCGCCATGTCGGTGTAGTGCTGGTCGTACATGCGCACGTAGCGCAGGAAGTAGTCCAGGTTGAACAGGTTGGTCAGCCCGTCGCGCTCGGTGGACTGGATGATGTGCCGCTTCTCGGAAAGCTCGATGCAGCGGTTGACGCGGGCCTGTATGATCTCCCAGGAGGGATAGGGCTTGGGGATGAAGTCGATGGCCCCGATCCTGAGGCACTCGACCTCGGCGGACTGGTCGGCGGTCAGCACGATGACGGGGATGTCCTTGAGCTCCTTCTCCCCCTTCATCACCTTGAGCACCTCCATGCCGCTCATGCGGGGCATCTGGAGGTCCAGCAGCACCAGCGCCAGGTCGTCCTTGTGGAGCTTCAACTGCTCCAGCGCCTCGATGCCGTCGGAGGCGTACAGGCGCTCGTAGCCGTCGCCCAGCATGTTGCCCAGCATCAGCCGGTTGATCTGCTCGTCCTCGACGATCAGGATCTGCCGCTTGAGCTTCAGGATGTCCGCCTGGTCGTCCACGGCGAAGGCGGGCCGCGCGGCCTCGGCGTCCTCCCGGGAGATGGCGCCCATGCCCTTGAGCAATTGCTTCTCCTCGTACATCAGCGCGTCGGCGCGCTCGAAAACGGCGTGGAAGCGCTGGTCCTCCCCGGGCTTGTAGTCGGACAGGCCGCCGGAGATGACCACGTCCTCGGTGCTGATGTGCTCCACCGAACGGTCGTGCAGCGCCAGCACCAGCTCCTTGCGGATGACGTAGTCCCGGCCGGTCAGCACGACGACGAACTCGTCGCCGCCGGTGCGGAACACCGGGCTGTGCTGGAAGATGTCGCAGACCATCCGGCTGGCCTTGACGATGTACTCGTCGCCGGCCTGGTGGCCGTAGGTGTCGTTGATCTTCTTGAGGCCGTTTACGTCGCACACCACCACGGCGAAGGGCTCCGCCGCGCCCTGGTCGATCTTCGCCTGTATATCCTCCTCGTACTCGGAAAAGGCGGCCTTGTTCTTGACGCCCGTCAGGCCGTCGCGGTACGCCTTCTCGTTGGCGACGGACAGCCGCTTGGCGATCTCCTGCTCCCGGCGCATCTCCCGGTCGATGTTCATGACGCCGATGATGAGGTGCTTGTTGTCCGTGGCCCAGATGACGGACAGCCGCGCGTACATGAAGCCGCTCTCGATGAGGATGCGGTAGGTGTGGGTGATCATGTGCTTTTCCTTGAGCAGCCGGATCATGCCGGGCTTGTTCAGGATGTCGTGGAACGCGGCGCGGTCCTCGGGGTGGATGACGCGGTCGATGTTGTTCAGGGACTCCTTGAAGAAGTCGTCGCCGGAGGGCTGCACCTCCAGGCTCTTGTACACGTCGGTGGACGAGAACTCGATGTAGTGGTCGTTGAGCATGTCCACGTAGTAGATGGTGTCGTACTGGTTGGCGAGGCTGGAGGCGATCTGGAAGAAGGTGGCGTTCTCCTCCAGCGTCTTGCGCAGGGCGATCTCCTTCTCCATCTCCCGGTCGATGTTCATCACGCCCATGATGAGGTGCTTGTGGTCGTTGGCCCAGAACACCGACATGCGGGTGTAGCCGCTGCCCTCGGTCAGCAGCAGCCGGTAGGTGGTGGTAAAGCTGCCGTTGTCCCGCATGGCCTTGAGCATGTTTTGCTTGTCCAGCAGGTCGAACACCCGCTCCCGGTCTGCGGGGTGGATGATGGCCGACACGTTGCGCTGGCTCTCGCCGAAGAAGTCGCTGCCCGAGGGGTTGATGTTGAAGTCCTTGTACTCCCGGGTGGCGGTGAACTCGATGTAGTCGTCCGTCTCGGTGTCGATGTAGTAGATCATGCCGTACTGCTGGGCGAGGCTCTCGGCGATCTGGGAGAACACCATGTTCTTCTCGGAGATGGCCTTCATCTCCTCCTGGCTCTTCTTCTCGTCGTCGATGTTCTCGAGCGCGATGATGAGGTTGCCGCCGTCCTCTGTGCGTACGGCCATGAGCCGCACGTAGTGGGCGCCGTCGGCCATCAGCAGCCGGTACTCCATCCGGAACCTGCGGCCGTTTTCGGTGACCGCCACCATGTAGTCCTTGTCGCCGATCTTTTCAACGAGATTTTTGTCCTCCGGGTGGATGACCCGCTGGACATTCTTGCAGGTCTCGGTGAAGAAGTCCGCGCCCTCCTCCGGCACCTCCAGCTCCTTGTAGTCGTTGCTGGCGGAGTATTCCACGTAGTGGCTGGTGGCCAGCTCCACGAAGTAGATGGTGGCGTAGCGGTTGGCGAGCGTCTTGGCGATGGCGTTGTAGGTCCGGGTCTTTTGGCCGCTGCGGACCGATTCGTCCACGTTCAGCACGCCCAGGATCAGGCACTCGTCGCCGTTCGAGGCGTCCCGGAGGATGCGCATGGTGTGGTAGACCGGCGCGCCGTCGATCATCAGCCGGTACACGATGGACACCGCGTCCTTGTCCTGGAACTGGCGCATCAGCGACTCCTTCGTCAGCGCCGCCCACACCGCGTCACGGTCCTCCTCGTAGATCACCGCGCCGATGTCCCGCTTGGCGTCGGCGAAGAAGTCCGCGCCGGACGAGTGCAGCTCCAGCTTCTTGTAGCCCTGGTTCGTGCTGTAACACTCGTAATAGCCCGTCGCCGGGTCGATGTAGTAGACGCTGGTGTAGTCGATCAGTAGCGCCGTCGCGACGCGCGCGATGTTGTTGTCCATGTCCGTGCCTCCCTCGGTCGTTGCCTCGCTATGGTATTATTGTACCATAAGAAAAACCGACTGTCCATATGGAATCCGTAGAAAACAAAAACAAGCATACCGATGCGAAAACTGCGTCGGTATGCTTTGTTTTTATGCAGACGGTCACACCGTCGCCCGCCACACGATGTCGCGGTAATTCCCGCGGTCGGTGTCGCCCTCGGTGCTGATGAGGAGCGGGACGGAATCGCCGTCGAGGCCAAGCGCGCGCCGGATCGCCTCGCGCGACGGGTCGGTCATCAGGTGGAACAGCGCGCCCGCCGTGCTGGCCCCGCTCTCGCCGGACACGATACGCGCGTCCCCCGGCAGCGGGTTCCCCAGCACGCGCATGCCCGTGGCGGCGATGTCGTCCGAGATGCGCATGGCGAAGTCAGCGTGCGCCCGCAGGATGTCCCAGGCCACGGAGCAGGGTTCGCCGCAGCACAGCCCCGCCATGATGGTGCGCATGCTGTCGCCGTCGCAGCAGTGGAGCTGCCCGTCGGCGGCGAAGGCCGTGCGGTAGACGCAGTCCGCGGTCAGCGGCTCCACGACGATCACCTTCGGCCTGGCCGCGCCATAGACGTTGGCGAAGAAGCCCGTCAGCGCCCCGGCCATCGCGCCCACGCCCGCCTGGAGCAGGATGTGGGTCGGGCGCAGGTCACCAAGCGCCTCGACGATCTCCAGCCCCATCGTGGTATAGCCCTGCATGATGCGCCGGGGGATGTCCGTGTAGCCCGGCCAGGAGGTGTCCTGCACCAGCGTCCAGCCGTTCTCCTCCGCCTGCCGCCGGGCATAGCGCACCGCGTCGTCGTAGGGCACGTCGAGGATGGACGCCTCCGCGCCCTGGGCCCGGATGTTCTCCAGGCGCTCCTTAGCGGACCCGCGCGGCATGTAGACCACCGCCCGCTGCCCCAGCACCCGCGCCGCCCAGGCCACGCCCCGGCCGTGGTTGCCGTCCGTGGCGGTGACGAAGGTGCGCGGCGCGTCGCCGATCAGCCCGCCGATGGCGTAGCTGCCGCCCAGCGCCTTGAAGGCGTTCAGGCCGAAGCGGAAGCTCTCGTCCTTCACGAGGATGTCCCTGACGCCGATCTCCGCCGCCAGCGCTTCGAGCCTGCGCAGCGGCGTGGGCGCGTACCCCGGCAGGGTGCGGTGGAAGTCCCGCGCAGCCCGGGCGGCGTCCATGCCGAAGCCCGTGATGTCGCAGTCACCGCCGCCGCGTCGGATCGGCGTGATCTCCATTGTACTCATTTTGATATTCCTTCCTTCTTCATTCCCGCTTTGTGTTCACCTGAGCGCGTCCTTCATGGACTTGACGTATTCGTAGACCCTCGGCGCGGCGTCCCTGCCGTATTCGCCGATGATGCGCACGATGGCGCTGCCGACGATGGCCCCGTCGGACAGCCCGGCCATCTTCGCGGCCTGCTCCGGGGTGGAGATGCCGAAGCCCACCGCGCAGGGCACGGACGTGTTTTCGCGGACGAGCTTCACCATCGCGCCGATGTCGGTGGTGATCTCCCCGCGCACGCCGGTGACGCCCAGCGACGACACCACGTACAGGAAGCCCTCGGCCTCCTTCGCGATCATGGCGATGCGGTCCTCGGACGTGGGCGCGATGAGGCTGATGAAGCTCAGCCCCCGCGCCCGGCAGGCGGGCGCGAACTCCTCCTTCTCCTCGAAGGGCACGTCGGGCAGGATCATGCCGTCGATGCCGGCGTCCACGCACTGATCGCAGAAGCGCTCGATGCCGTAGGAGTAGACCACGTTGGCGTAGGTCATGAACACCATCGGGACGGTCACGTCCTTGCGCAGGGACTTGGCCAGCTCGAAGATGCCGTCGGTGGTGGCCCCGCCGGACAGGGCGCGGACGTTGGCCGACTGGATGACCGGCCCCTCGGCGGTGGGGTCCGAGAAGGGGATGCCCAGCTCGATCAGGTCCGCGCCGGCGTCCACCGCCGCCCGGACCGCCGCCGCGGTGGTGGCGTAATCCGGGTCGCCGCAGGTGATGAAGGCGATGAACGCCTTGCCGTGGTCAAACGCGCTTTCGATCCTATTCATGCAGATCCTCCCCCCTGTAACGGGCGATGGCGGCGCAGTCCTTGTCGCCGCGCCCGGAGATGTTGATGACCATGATCTGGTCCTTCCCCATCGTCGGGGCCAGCTTCATGGCGTGGGCCACGGCGTGGGCCGACTCGATGGCGGGGATGATGCCCTCCGTCCGGGACAGGTATTCAAAGGCGTTCACGGCCTCGTCGTCGGTGACGGGCACGTACTCGGCCCGGCCCGTGTCGTGGAGCCAGGCGTGCTCCGGGCCGACGCCGGGATAGTCCAGCCCCGCCGAGATGGAGTACACCGGCGCGATCTGGCCGTACTCGTCCTGGCAGAAGTAGCTCTTCATGCCGTGGAAGATGCCCAGCCTGCCCGTGGCGATGGTGGCGGCGGTCTCGAAGGTGTCCACGCCGCGCCCCGCGGCCTCGCAGCCGATGAGCCGCACGGACTTGTCGCCGATGAAGTGGTAGAACGCGCCGATGGCGTTGGAGCCGCCGCCCACGCAGGCCAGCACCGCGTCGGGGAGCCGCCCCTCCTTCTCCATCAACTGCTCCTTGATCTCCCGGC
>JAFUWR010000092.1 GCA_017471125.1 Clostridia bacterium
ACTCCGGGATGACCTCCTTGATGTTGTCCGCCACGAACACCTGGTTGTTGTACAGCTTGATGACGCCCTCGGAGGCGGTGAACTCGTTCTTGATCTTCGGGAAGTACAGTATGCCTTTAAGATTGAAGGGATACTCGGCGTTCAGGTGGATCCAGAAAAGCGGGTCCTCGAAGTCGGTGAACACCTTGTGGTAGAAAGCCTTGTAATCGTCGTCCGTGCAGTCGGCGGGGCGCTTCATCCACAGTGGCTCGGTATCATTGATCTGCTCCGGCTCCGCGGTCTTCTTCGGCTCCTCCCCCTCCTTGGGCTCCTCGGGCTTCTTGACCTCGGACAGGTAGATGGGCACGGGCATGAACGCGCAGTGCTTTTGAAGCGTCGAGCGCACGGTCCACAGGTTCAGGAAGTCCTTGTCCGCCTCGGAGATGGTCAGTATGATGGACGTGCCTCGGGCCTCGCGTTCGCAGGGCTCCGTCTCGTACTCCATGCCGTCCTCGCTGGTCCAGCGCACCGCCGGCGCGCCGGTGTAGCTCTTGGACTCCACGACCACCTTGTCCGACACCATGAACGCGGAATAGAAGCCCAGCCCGAAGTGGCCGATGATGTCCGCGCCCTCTGTCTTGTCGTCGGACGTGTACTTGGTGATGAAGTCCGTCGCGCCGGAGAAGGCCACCTGCGCGATGTACTTGACGATCTCCTCCTCGGTCATGCCGATGCCGTTGTCGGTGAAGGTCAGCGTGCCGGCCTCCTTGTCGATCACCACGTCGATGCGGTCCGGGGCCTCGTCCGCCTCGGCCTGGCCGTTGGATGCCAGCCACCTATACTTCTTCACGGCGTCGCAGGCGTTGGACACCATCTCACGCACGAATATATCCTTGTCGGAATACAGCCACTGCTTGATGACGGGCATGATATTCTCGGCATTGATCGAAACAGTTCCCTTGGGCATTTGTGTCACCTCCATGTTTCTCTAATACAGGATTGTACCACGATTTCCCGCGTTGTCAAGTAAAATTTAGCACTCAAAGAAAAAGAGTGCTAACAATTCAACCGAGGTTCTATGTTATTTCTACCGTCGGTTGCTTGCTATTTATGGTAGAATGTGGTATATTGTATACGCGCCGGGGAACGGCGAAATGATAACACATCGAATGGAGGCGGTAGCATGATCGACAATCGCGCGGTAGGCAAGACCATCGCGACCCTTCGGCAGAACCGGAACATGACCCAGCAGCAGCTCGCGGCGGCACTGAATGTCTCCCATCAGGCCGTTTCCAAGTGGGAAAACGGCGCGGCGCTGCCGGACGTGCAGACGCTGATGGAGTTGACGCGGCTGTTTGGCATCACCATGGAACAGCTCTTGAACGGCGAGGTGCCCCCGGAGCGGCTGGAGAACCGGTCGCCCCTGGAGGAGCCCATACAGAACATCGGGAATTTCTTCAATAATATCGTCAACGGCATCTTCCAGCCCGTCAAGGACGACGAGGACGACGGCGCCCAGGACGCGGTGACCGGGGAGACGCCGCCCCAGGCGGAGGAAGCGCCCACGGCGGAGCCGCAGCCCTTCGACCTGGAGAAGCTGTTGCAGATGGCCCCGTTCATGTCCCGTCAGGCGGTGGACGCGCTGCTCCTCGAGCACAAGGACCAGCTGACCGCCGCGGACATCGCCCGGTTCGCGCCCTTCGTGTCCCGGGAGTGCCTGGAGAA
>JAFUWR010000093.1 GCA_017471125.1 Clostridia bacterium
CGCCGCACTTCGGGCAGGCGCAGTTCACGAAGGATTCGATCCGGGCCAGGGGAGACTGGCCGTCGGTGCCGGGCTCGAAGTTCTCCACGTCCGGCAGGGTCAGGGGCAGCTGGTCGTATGGCACGCCCACGGTGCCGCACACCGGGCAGTGGATCAGCGGTATGGGCTCGCCCCAATAGCGCTGGCGGTTGAAGGCCCAGTCCTTCATCTTGTACTGCACGCCCTTGCGGCCCACGCCCTTTTCGGCCAGGAAATCCAGCATCGCGGCGATGGAATCGGCCTTGTTGTCATACTGGTTCAGGAATTCGGAGTTGACCATCGGGCCGTTGCCGGTGTAGGCCTCGACGCTGATGTCGCCGCCCTGGATGACCTCGATGATGTCCACGCCGAACTTCTTCGCGAATTCCCAGTCGCGCTGGTCGTGGGCGGGCACGGCCATGATCGCGCCGGTGCCGTAGCCCATCATCACGTAGTCGGCGATGAAGATCGGTATCTTCTTGCCGCTGACGGGGTTCACGGCCTCCAGCCCGGCCAGCTTCACGCCGGTCTTGTCCTTTTGAAGCTGGGTGCGCTCGAACTCGGTCTTCTTGGCGCAGGCGTCGCGGTAGGCCACGACCTCGTCCCAGTTGGCGACCTTGTCCTTGTACTTGTCCAGCAGCGGATGCTCCGGGGCCATGACCATGAAGGTCACGCCGAACAGGGTGTCCGGGCGGGTGGTGTAGATCTCCAGCTTCTCGTCGATGCCGTCCAGGGTGAAGTCCACGAACGCGCCGGTGGAGCGGCCGATCCAGGTGACCTGCTGCTGCTTGATGCTCTCGGGATAGTCCACGGTCTCCAGCCCCTCGAGCAGCTTGTCCGCGTACTGGGTGATGCGCAGGTACCACACGTCCTTGGGAAGCTGCACCACGTCAGAGTGGCACACGTCGCACTTGCCGCCCTGGCTGTCCTCGTTGGACAGCACCACCTTGCAGTGGGGGCAGTAGTTGACCAGCGTCTTGGCGCGGAACACCAGGCCGTGCTCGAACAGCTTCAGGAAGATCCACTGGGTCCACTTGTAGTAGTCCGGCAGGGAGGTGGAGATCTCGCGGCTCCAGTCGAAGGAGAAGCCGATCTGCTTCATCTGGTCCTTGAAGTGCTCCACGTTCCGGGTGGTGATGACGTGGGGATGGGTGTTGGTCTTGATGGCGTAGTTCTCCGCGGGCAGGCCGAAGGAGTCGAAGCCCATCGGGAACAGCACGTTGTAGCCCTCCATGCGGCGCTTGCGGGCGACGACCTCAAGCCCGGAGTAGGCCTTGATGTGGCCCACGTGCATGCCCGCGCCGGAGGGGTAGGGGAACTCCACCAGGCCGTAGAACTTCGGCTTGTCGTGGCTGGCCTCGGCGGCGAAGGCCTGGGTGTCGTCCCAGCGCTTCTGCCATTTGCGCTCGATGTTCGAGGGATCGTAGACGGGGAAATTGCTCATCTCAAAACGCTCCTTAGAGTTTATTTGCTCAAAAAGACCTTCCGCCTCGCTAAGAGACGGAAGGTCGATGCCTTTCGCGGTACCACTCTTATTGGCCCACATGGGACCCACTCGATGCCGGTAACGGCGGCAGCCGCCCGAACGGGACGCTCCGGAACGAGTTCAGCGCTGCGCGACGCCGCCTTGCAGCCATGGGCGGCTCTCTGGGGACGCGGGTCAAACGCCTACTGCTTTCCATCCACGCGATCAGTGTTTTTTATCAGCCCTCGGTCTTTTCGGCGGCCTCGTCGGCGGCGGCGTCAGCGGCTTCCTCGACGGCCTCCGCGGCCTCGTCGGCAGCTTCCTCGACGGCCTCGGTCGCCTCGTCGGCGGCCTCCTCCACGGCGGCCTCGGCCTCGGCGGCGGTCTCCTCGACGGCCTCCGCGGCCTCGTCAGCGGCTTCCTCGACCTCCTCGGCGGCCTCCTCCACGACGGCGGGGGTTTCGACCGCGGTCACGGGGGCCTTTACGAGGTGGGACGAGATGATGGTCGCCACGATGGCCAGCACCACGAACGCGGCCACGGCGATGCGGGTGATGCGCTGGAGCTTGCCCTCCATGGACTGGGCCTTGTTCTTGCCGAAGAAGGTTTCAGCGCCGCCGCCGATCGCGCCCAGGCCCTGGCGCTGGCCCTCCTGCATCAGCACGACGACGATCAGCAGAATGGAGATCAGGATCAATACGATATCGATGATAATGGACAGTGCGGTCATGAAACATCCTCCTCAGAACTCTTGCGACTGCGCCCGATGGTCACAGTCATTGTACTCTCACGATATGCTCAAGTATTATAGCACGGTTTGACCCAAAACGCAACCGTGTTTTCACGGTTTCTTCTTCATTTAACGTTGATTATATGGCGTCTTGCCCGATGACGGCCCCGTCCTCCGCGGCGGGCTCCGGCGTCGGCTCGGGCGTGGGCGTGAGCATCCAGGAGATGTCCTGGGTGGGCACGGGGGTGGCCGTCACGACGACCATGGGCAGGTAGTCGGCCTTGTTGCCGCTGGACACGTCGAGCCGTCCGAGGGTCTCGCCCCGGCTCTCGAGGTCCCGAAGCGTCCCCGCCATCCACGCGATCTTGTTCTCCATGTCGTCGCTATTGCCCAGCAGCACGGTCATGCCGGTGCGGGTCAGCAGCTTGATGTCCGACGGGTATTCCAGGTCTAGCTCCGACACGTAGGACGTGACGCCCTTGGTTTTCAACGCTTCGAGCACGTTCTTCATGGCGGTCAGCTTGGCGGGGGTGGTCTCGAGCTGCTTGCCCAGCCGGTAGGTGGTGGGCTTCAGGCCCGTGACGTAGGGGATGCTGATCTCCGGCAGGCTGTCGTTGGCGGACACCACGTAGCCGTCCGTGTCCAGCACCAGCAGCTTGCCCGCCTGGAGGATGACCGCGTCCTGCCCGCGCTCGCGCACGGTGAGCCGCACGGCGACCGGGTAGCGCTTTTGCACGTCCACGTAGGCCAGCACGCCGGTGGCGTCCACGCTGGACTGCACCACGGCCTTGTCCAGGCCGCTCAGCTTCGACCCCAGCCGTATGCCGCTGGCGCGCACCACCGCGTCGGCGGACAGGCTCTCCGTGCCCACCACCTCCACGTTGCGCACGACGAACACGTAGTTCGTCAGCGTGAGCCACAGCGCCAGCAGCGCTATGAGCAGCACCGGGATCCACAGCTTCCCCCGCGGGTCGCGCTGCCTGCGCCTGCGCCGCCTGGGGGCGGGCCGCCTCTGTCGTCTCTGTGTCATGGTCTACAACCCCGTTTTATCGCGCGAAATGTTCATCAGCACCGCCACGGCGCACATCAGTATCGAGATGGACGTGCCCCCGGCGCTGAAAAAGGGCAGCGGCAGGCCGGTGGTGGGCATCATGCCGATGACCACGGCCACGTTGAGCACCGTCTGCACGCCCACCATGCAGGTGATGCCCCCGGCCAGCAGGCTCCCGAAACGGTCCGGGCAGCGGATGGCCACCCGCAGACCGAAGAAGATGAAGGCCGCGAAAACGCCCAGTATGGCCACGCAACCCACGTAGCCCAGGTCCTCCCCGACCACGGCGAAGATGAAGTCCGACTCGGGGTAGGGGAGGAAGGCGAACTTCTGCCGCCCCATGCCCAGCCCCATGCCGAACAGCCCGCCCGACCCGAAGGCCAGCAGCGACTGGGAGAGCTGGTAGCCCTCGTTGGTCATGTAGGCGAAGGGGTCGCGGAAGGACATGAGCCGCGCCCGCCGATAGTCCTCGGAGAAGGCGTAGAACGTGCCCAGCGCCAGCCCCGCCGCGCCCACCAACCCCAGGTGCAGCCACCGCGCCCCGGCCAGCATCACCATCACCGCCGCGACGATCAGTATGCTGCCCGCCGTGGACAGGTTCGGCTGCAACAGTATCAGCAAAAACATCGCCCCCGGCAGTATGAACAGCGGCGTGAGCCCCGTGAAGAACCGGGTCACGTCCCGGGAACGCTGGCTCAGCGCCCGGGCGAGGTAGAGTATCATCGCGTACTTCGCAAGCTCCGAGGGCTGGAAGCTCACCGGCCCTAAGCGCAGCCAGCGCCGCGAGCCGTTCAGCAGCCTGCCCACGCCGGGGATGGCGACGAGGACGAGCAGCAGAAAGCTCAGGCCCAGCAGCCCGTTGCACAGCCACGGCTTCCTGAGGACGTGGTAGTCTATCCTAAGCAGCACGGCCATGCCCGCCGCGCCCACGGCGATGCCCATCAGCTGGGAATACACCTCGGACAGGGCGTCGCCGTTGTCCTGGGCGTTGTAGTAGCTGGCGGCGTACAGCACCGTCAGGCCCAGCAGTAGCAATAGTATAAAGGTCACGACCAGGCCCCGGTCGATGTCCCGTAGCCCGTAGGTATCGCTTCGCGCGGGCACTTCCCGCGTCTCATTGGCCCCGCGGACGGGCGCCGTCATCATCCGCGCCTGCTCTCCAGACCGTTCACGATGCCCTTGAAGATGCGGCCCCGGGCCTCGTAGTCGTCGAACATGTCGAACGACGCGCAGGCCGGGGACAGCAGCACGTTGCCCCCCTCGGGCGCGAGCTCGAAGCACAGCTCGATGGCCTTCTTGAAGTCGTAGCCCGCGTGGATGTAATCGGTGTAGCCCACCTGCTTGAGCGCCGCCTCGATCTCGTGGGCGGTCTCGCCGATGAGCACGGCCTTGATGATGGGCGTTTTCAGCAATTCCTCGCCCAGCGGCACGTAGTTGGTCTTTTTGGGACTGCCGCCCAAAATCAGCACCGTGGGCCGGTCCATGGCCCGCACGGCCTGGAGGGTGGAGTCCACGTTGGTGCCCTTGGAGTCGTTGATGAACCGCACGCCGTCCAGCTCCCGCACGAACTCGATGCGGTGCTCCACGCCGACGAAGGTCTTTAGGGTGTGCGCCACCACGTCCGCCGGGACGCCTGCCGCCAGGGTCATCGCCGCCGCGGCCAGCGCGTTTTGCAGGTTGTGCTCGCCGGGGATGTAGACCTCGTCGGCGCGGCAGACGGGGACGTTGTCCCCGGGGGTGCCGTAGACGATCATGCCGTCTAAGACGAACGCGCCGAAGGGCACCGGGTTCCGGGACGAGAACCACCCCACCCGGCACTTGACGCGGTTTGCCATATCGCGGGTTACCGGGTCCTCCCAGTTGAGCACCACCCAGTCGTCGCCCACGCTGTTTTCAAAGATGCGCTCCTTGAGGGCGATATACTTCTCCATGGTGCCGTGGCGGTTCAGATGGTCCTCGGAGATGTTCAGCACCGCGCAGATGGCGGGGTGGAAGTCCCGGGAGGTCTCCATCATGAAGGAGGAAATCTCACAGACCGTCACGTCGTCCGGCCCCATTTCCTGGATAGCGCCGGAGTAGGGGATGCCGATGTTGCCCACCACATGGGTGGCGCGGCCCGCGTTCTTGAATATCTCGCCCACCAGGGTCGTGGTGGTGGTCTTGCCGTTGGTGCCGGTGATGGCCAGCAGCAGGCCGGTGGATTCGCGATAGGCGTACTCGATCTCGCCCATGACCTCCACGCCCAGCGCCTTGGCCCGGACCACGGCGGGGTTCTCCACCGGGATGCCCGGGGAGACGATCAGCGCGTCCATGCCCTCGACCAGGTTTTCCGGGTGCTTTTCACCGAGACACAGCTTCGCGCCCCCGGCCTTCAACCCGTCCAGCTTGCCGTCGAACGCGGCCTCCTCCTTGGCGTCGCAGACGTACACCTCCGCGCCCCGCTCCAGCAGCAGCTTCGCGCAGGCGATGCCGCTGCGGGCCATGCCGAATACCATAACCTTCTTGCCCTTCATACGCAAACCTCCCGCGGGATTAATCAAGAATGTATCTGCCAACAATGGCTGTGCGCAAGCGCGCCAAATCTCAATATA
>JAFUWR010000094.1 GCA_017471125.1 Clostridia bacterium
AAAGGCGTAGGGGCGCTGCCCCCAGCGCCCGTTATCCCGTAGGGGCGGCGTTGCGCCGCCCGCAAAAAGGAGAGCGGGTGATGACCCGCTCCCCGATCTGCGAAAATGGTCCGCTACCCTTCTGCTGCCTGCTTCTGGTCCCGTCGTCGCTCCTCGCCCATGCGCCTAAGCGCGTCGGCGTGGTACTGGGTGTCCTCGGTGTTGTGGCGCACGGCCTCGGTGTCCTCGATGAGCTTGCCGAACCCATAGGTGAACAGCGCGCTCACCCAGGAGCAGAGACAGCCCAGCGCCCCGGCCAGCAGTCCGTAGAGGAACACGGAGAACCCTCCCATCCCGCTGGAGCCGCCGCCGGTGATCCAGATGCTTATCATGGCGATGCCGGAGAGCACGACGCCGATCAGGAAGATCAGCCTCGCCAGCGTCCGGATCTTGCCGCCGATATTCTCAAACATGGTCGCATCTCCTTTACTTGAATATATGCAACCATATTATACAATTTATTCAAAGATTTGTCAACGATATTTAATATCTTATTGCAAAAATGAAATATAATTGCGAATAATAATGCGGGATCCCGAAGGATACCGCATTATTATTTGCAATTAGATCCGTGTGAACAAAAACTTCTGGGTCATGCCGCTGCAATCGGCGAACACGGTCAGGTTGTCGTCGTCCCGGACCTCCACGGTCAGCTCGGCCTTGTCGGCCTTGAGCAGGGTCTTGACGTAGGCCACCGGGTCGTCGGTCTCCACCTCGTCGAAGAACACGTCCCGCATCTGGTTGCCGGAGCAGCTATTTTGGATCTCGCGGACGACTTCGTATTCGGCCAAGGCTACCCCTCCCGTCACGCCAGCGGCCGCACCACGACGGTGCCGCCGGTCAGGTCCGCGGAGGCGATCTCGCCCTTGATGCGCTCCTCGCGGCCCATGATGTCGGTCAGGGTGACCACGCCGTCGGCGCACTCGATCAGCATGACGTTCTTGAGCACCTCGTTCTCCGGGCGCTTCTCGAGCTTATATACGGTGGATAGACACATATCGGTTCCCTCCTTGTCATTGGGGCGGGGTCAGCGCAGCCAGCACGGTGGACAGCCGCATGTTGCCCTTTTCAAAGTCGGACACGGCCTGCATGACCTGCTCGTAGGCGGTAGCGTCGCCCATCTCCCGGAGCCTGCCGGCCAGCTGCGCCAGCTCGTTGGCGTGGGAGGTGTTGTGGCCCACCATGTAGCGCATCAGCGCGATGATCTCGGCCTTGGGGTCCTGGTCGCAGCCTGCGCAGTCGGAGCCGCAGCCCGCCGCCTTGGCAGGACAGCCGTGGGGATGCTCGTGGGGATGCGGGTGCCCGTGGGGATGGTCGTGGCCGTGGGTGTGCTCGTGCTCGCCCTCGTGGACGTGCTCGTGGCTGTGCTCGTGGTCGTGGGGATGGGTGTGGGTCGTGCCGTCGGCGTGGGTGTGCGGGTGCTCGTGGGTGTGGGTGTGGACGTGCTCGTGCTCCCCGTCGTGGCTGTGCTGGTGCTCGTGCTCGCCGCCGTAGGCGTGGGCGTGCATATCATCGTGCTCGTGCATGGTCATCTTTCATCCTTTCAATGTCAGGTTCTTGGAGACATTATACCGCATGCGCCCCGTTTTGTCAAAAAATATGCCATCCCCTCCCGGGGGATAAAAACAAACATTTATATTCATCTTAACCATTGTGGCCGTCCCGGCCATTGAAAACCGGGTCGGCGTGGGTTAAAATGATAGCGAGGTGAACGCGAATGTCTGCCGAGCATGACCACATCCACGACCACGAATACATGCACGCCCACAACATCCCCCATACGCACGGTCCCCACGGCCACACCCACTCCCACGAGCACACCAAGGCCGTGCTGAACCGGCTGTCCCGGGCCATCGGCCACCTGCAATCCGTGCGCACGATGGTGGAGGAGGGGCGCGACTGCTCCGAGGTGCTGATCCAGATCGCCGCGGTGCGCTCCGCCATCGACAACACCGGCAAGCTCATCCTCCAGGACCACCTGAAGCACTGCATCGTGGACGCCGCCGCCGAGGGCGACCAGCAGGCCATAGAAGATCTCTGCCAGGCCATCGACAAGTATATGAAATAAATGCACCTGTTGGAATGTTAAATTCCAATAAACAATTGCATCTTTCCGCCATTCGCGTTATAATGTACGCGAACGGAGGGTGAGCGCGAGAGGCTGACGAGCATAGATGCAAGGGCCCGTCAAATCATGCCTCGGCCAAAGGACACGGTTACTGATCGTATGAGTAGGAATGGCGCGTCAAGTACCGGCGGATGGGAGGTTGCCGCCGGGCGAAGGAGCGATACGCTCCGCGGTGCCATTATCGCATCCGCTAACACGATCGAGGGGCCCATACTGCTCATGTGGGCACGGGAAAGCTGAATGACACAACCTCCTCCAACAGAATGGAGGCTTTTTTATGCGCAAATATACTACCAAGATGCTGGTCACGCTGGCCCTGCTGTCGGCCATCGGCGTGGTGCTGGCCCGTTTCATCGTCCCCATGCCGAACCCCTACATGCGCTTTTCCATCGAGGCCGTGCCCTTCATCGTGGCGGGCTACCTCTACGGGCCGGTGCCGGGAGCCCTGGTGGGCTTCGTGGCGGACTTCGTGGGCTGCCTGTTCTCGGGCTATGGCTACAATCCCGTGTTCGCCGTGCCGCCGGTGCTGATCGGCCTGTGCGCGGGGCTGCTGCGGCACCTGCTCTACAAGAAGGTCGGCTATCTCCGCATCCTGGGGACGTTCTTCCCCGCGGTGGTGGTCGGCTCCATCCTCTGGCAGAGCTACTGGCTCTCCTTCTTCTACGGAAGCCACTCGGTCTGGTGGTTCCTGGGCACCCGGTCCATCCAGTTCGTGGTCACCTCGCTGGTGAACGCCGCGGTCATCCTGGGCCTGTTCAAGAGCCACGTGTTCGACACGCTGCACCTGTGGCCGCCGGTCTCCATGAAGGACGCGGACATCCCCGCGCAACAAATCGCTGAAAGAGTCGTGAAGTAAAAATGAACATTGAGGAAGCGCTGCGATACATCCACGGCGTGAGCTGGCTGGGCACCATCCCCGGCCTGGAGCGCGAGCTGGAGCTGCTCCACCGCATCGGCGACCCGCACAAGGGCATGAAGTATGTCCACGTGGCGGGCACCAACGGCAAGGGCTCCACCGCCGCGATGCTGCAAAACATACTGACCCGGGCGGGTTACAGGACCGGCCTGTACACGTCGCCCTACATCATCCGCTTCAACGAGCGCATCCAGGTGGACGGCGCGCAGATCTCCGACGAGGAGGTCTGCGCGCTGACCGAGTTCGTGAAGCCCCACGCCGAGGCCATGGCCGACCACCCCTCGGAGTTCGAGATCGTCACCGCCATCGGCTTTGAGTACTTCAAGCGCCAGAAGTGCGACATCGTGGTGCTCGAGGTGGGCATGGGCGGCGAGTGGGACGCCACCAACGTCATCGAGGACAATGAGTGCGCCGTCATCGTGAACATCGGCCTGGACCACACCGAGGTGCTGGGCGACACCATCGAGAAGATCGCGCTGACCAAGTCCGGCGTGGTGAAGAAGGGCTGCCCCTGCGTCATCTATCGGCAGGAACCGTCGGTGGAGCAGGTGTTCCGGGAGGTCTGCCAAAAGCAGGGCGCGCCGTTCCACCTGGCCGACTTCGACAGCCTGCGGCCTGTGTTTTCCGGCCTCGACGGGCAGCGCTTCGACTGGGGCGACATGAAGGACATCCGCCTGCCGCTGCTGGGCGAGCACCAGTTGAAGAACGCCAGCAACGTGCTGAGCGCCGTCGAGGTGCTGCGGGGCAGGGGATGGGCTATCCCAGAGGCCGCCGTGCGCGAGGGCCTCGCCACCGTGGACTGGCCGGGGCGGTTCCAGCTCATGGCGCAAAGGCCGCTGTTCATCATCGACGGCGGGCACAACCCCCAGTGCCTCGAGGCGCTGGAGGACGCCATAAGGACCTACCTGCCCGGGCGGGAGCTGGTGTTTTTGAACGGCTGCATGGCCGACAAGGACTACGGCGACATGTTCAATCGGCTCAAGCCCTTCGCCCGCGAGTTCGTCACCGTCACGCCCGCCAATCCCCGGGCGCTGTCGGCGCGGGCGTTGAGCGACTATATCCGCGAACACCTCGACGCGCCTGCCACCCCCTGCGACACCGTGGCCGGGGGCGTGCGGACGGCGGTGGAGAAGGCCGGGCCGGACGGCGTGGTCTGCGCCTGCGGCTCGCTGTACATGCTGGGCGAGATCGTGGCCGAGCTCGAGGCGATGAAGGCGCGGGGAGAGATACAATGAGGACCTCATCCGCCCCTTCGGGGCACCTTCCCCAAAGGGGAAGGCTTTTGGTTTGGTGCGATATGCCTTCCCCTTTGGGGAAGGTGGATCGACCGAAGGTCGAGACGGATGAGGTCTCGGGTCGGCAAGGCCCCTACGCGGTTAATTCGAGATAAAAACAATGCTTCGGCGTTCCCCGGTCATTGATTTTCAACCTATAATATGTTATGATAATATTGTGAACATCCGTGGCCCATCGCGGCCGCCGTACAACCAACCAGAGAAGAGGGAAAGCATGTTTAAGATCATCAAGAAGCAGCCCTTGAATCCGACCGTCACGAAGATGGTCATCGAGGCGCCGCTGGTGGCCCGCAAGGCGCAGGCCGGCCAGTTCATCATCCTCCGCGCCAGCGACGACGGCGAGCGCATCCCGCTGACCATCGCGGGCTACGACCGCGAGGCGGGCACCGTGGACATCATCTTCCAGATCGTGGGCGGCACGACCATGGAGCTGAACGCGCTGAACGAGGGCGACTTCCTGCCCGATTTCGTGGGCCCGCTGGGCCGTCCCTCGGAGGTCGAGGGCTTCAAGAAGGTCGCGGTCGTGGGCGGCGGCGTGGGCTGCGCCATCGCGCTGCCGGTGGCCCAGGCGCTGCACGCCAACGGGTGCGAGGTGCACTCCGTGGTGGGCTTCCGCTGCAAGGACCTGGTCATCCTCGAGGACGAGTTCAACGCCTGCTCCGCGAAGGTCTGCATGATGACCGACGACGGCACCTACGGCACCAAGGGCCTGGTCACCAACGCCCTGGAGGAGCTCATCAAGGCCGGCAACGAGTACGACGAGGTCATCGCCATCGGCCCGGTCATCATGATGAAGTTCGTCTGTCAGCTGACCAAGAAGTATGATATCAAGACCGTCATCTCCATGAACCCCATCATGATCGACGGCACCGGCATGTGCGGCGGCTGCCGACTGACCGTGGGCGGCGAGACCAAGTTCGCCTGCGTGGACGGCCCGGACTTCGACGGCCATCTGGTGGACTTCGACGAGGCCATGAAGCGCGGCGCGATGTACCGCGACTTCGAGCAGCACAAGCGCGACGATTTCTGCAACCTCATGAACAAGGAGGTCAAGTAAAATGGCTGAGAGAAATATGAGCCTGAAAAAGTGCCCCATGCCCTCCCTGGAGCCGAACTACCGCAACAAGGTGTTCGAGGAGGTCGCCACCGGCTACACCTATGACATGGCCATCGAGGAGGCCCGGCGCTGCCTGCACTGCAAGAACAAGCCCTGCGTCTCCAAGTGCCCCGTCCAGATCGACATCCCCGAGTTCATCGCCAAGCTGGCCAACGAGGACATCGAGGGCGCGTTCGAGGTCATTGACCGCTCCTCGTCCCTGCCCGCCGTGTGCGGCCGCGTGTGTCCCCAGGAGACCCAGTGCGAATCCAAGTGCGTCCGCGGCGTGAAGGGCGAGCCGGTGGGCATCGGCCGCCTCGAGCGCTTCGTGGCCGACTGGCACCGTGAGCACGCCACCGCGGCCCCCGTCGCGCCGGCCTCCAACGGCCACAAGGTCGCCATCATCGGCGCCGGCCCCGCGGGCCTGACCTGCGCGGGCGACCTGGCGAGGATGGGCTACAAGGTCACCGTCTACGAGGCCCTGCACGTGGCCGGCGGCGTGCTGTCCTACGGCATCCCGGAGTTCAGGCTTCCCAAGGCCATCGTCAACAAGGAAGTGGACAACCTGAAGGCCATGGGCGTGGACGTGGAGACCGACATGGTCATCGGCAAGGTGCTCACCATCGACGAGCTGTTCGAGATGGGCAACGAGGCCGTGTTCATCGGCTCCGGCGCGGGCCTGCCCCGGTTCATGAACATCCCTGGCGAGAGCCTGAAGGGCGTCTATTCCGCCAACGAGTTCCTGACCCGCATCAACCTGATGAAGGCCTATCGCGACGGCTCCAAGACCCCCATCCGCCACGGCAGGAAGGTGGCCGTCGTGGGCGGCGGCAACGTCGCCATGGACGCCGCCCGCTGCGCCAAGCGCCTGGGCGCGGACGAGGTCTACATCGTCTATCGCCGCTCCATGAACGAGCTCCCCGCCCGCGCGGAGGAGGTCGAGCACGCCCAGGAGGAGGGCATCATCTTCAAGACCCTCACCAACCCCGTCGAGGTGCTGGGCTACAACAACCCCGACGATCCCCGGGATCCCCGCAACGGCGAGGTCTGCGGCATGAAGTGCGTGGAGATGGAGCTGGGCGAGCCCGACGCCTCCGGCCGCCGCCGCCCCATCGTCAAGGAGGGCAGCGAGTTCGTGCTGGACATCGACACCATGATCATGGCCATCGGCACGTCCCCCAACCCGCTGATCCGCTCCACCACCCCCGGCCTCGAGGCCAACAAGCACGGCTGCATCGTCACCCAGGGTGAGGACGGCCTCACCAGCCGCGAGGGCGTCTACGCCGGCGGCGACGCCGTCACCGGCGCGGCCACCGTCATCCTCGCCATGGGCGCGGGCAAGAACGCCGCCGCCGCTATCGACGAGTATATCAAGAGCAAGGGCTGATCGCGCGATATGCGAACGCCGCCCCGCCCGGCATGTGCCGGGCGGGGCGGCGGTTTTTGGGGAAGAGGCAGTAGGCAGTAGGCAATAGGCAATAGTCAGTTACCCG
>JAFUWR010000095.1 GCA_017471125.1 Clostridia bacterium
CATGATGACGGCCCGGTCGCCGATCTCCACCCGGTCGCGGATGATGGCCCCCGGCTCGATGCGGGCGTTGACGGGCTTCACGTCCAGCAGCGGCACCGCGCTGTTGCGCCGGTCGGCCTCCACCACGCAGTCGATGATGTCCGCGGCGTTTTCCTTTAAGACCGGCTCGATGTCGGCCCACTCGCCGAACACCACGCAGTCCCTGTCGCCGAACACCTTGCAGTTCGGAAAGGCGACGGGCTTTTCACACTTTACATACGCCTTCACCGGCGTCTTTTTCTCGGCGTCGTGTATGAATTTGATGATCTCCTCAGCGTTCACCTGCGCACCTCCTCAGCCGTTGAGCGCGTCGTCCATGTTGTACAGTCCCGGCCCCTGCCCCAGCACGTACCGCGCAGCGCGGATGGCCCCCGCCGCGAAGATGCGGCGGCTGGTGGCGGTGTGCTTGAACTCGAGGGCCTCGTCCTGGCCGAAGAAGAACACGCTGTGCTCCCCGGCCACGGTGCCGCCCCGCAGGGCGTGGATGCCGATCTCATGCCCACGCGCCCCGGGCACGCCCTCGCGCCTGTAGACGTGGTCGAAGCTGTCGTCCGGGTCCACGGCCTTCAGGAGCATCTTCGCCGTGCCGCTGGGCGCGTCCACCTTCTGGTTGTGGTGCGTCTCCACGATCTCGATGTCGAAGCTGTCCTTCAGCGCCGGGGCCACCATCGCCACCGCCCGCTTGAGCACCGCCACGCCCACCGAGTAGTTGGACGAGTGCATCACGCGCAAGTCCTTCGACGCCTCGCGGATCGTCTCAAGCTGCGCCTCCGAGAAGCCCGTGGTGCCGATGACCACCGCGCTGCCGTCCCGCCGCGCCCTTTCAAGGATGCCGTCCAGGTTGCCGGGATAGGAGAAGTCGATGATGACGTCGGCGTGCCCCGGCACGTCCAGGGCGCTGTCGTACAGCCCCGGGTGCACCACGCCGATGATCTGCATGTCGTCGGACTGGAGCACGATCTGCTCGATCATCAGCCCCATCCGGCCGTATCCGCAAAGTATGATGTTCATTTATGCCTCCAAAACCTTCATCGCCTCGATGAGCTTCGCCTTGTTGGCCGGGTCCATCTCGCACAGGGGCAGGCGATAGCCGCCGACCTCCATGCCGCGCAGGTTCATGGCCTCCTTGATCGGGATGGGGTTGACCTCGATGAACAGGGCGTTGATGAGGTCGAGGTACTTGAGCTGCATCTGCCGGGCCTTCTCCACGTCGCCGTCGAACCAGGCCGCGCACAGGTCGTGCACCTCGCGGGGGCACAGGTTCGCCCACACGCTGACCACGCCGCTGCCGCCCAGGGACAGGATGGGCACGATCATGTCGTCGTTGCCGGACATCATGCAGAAGTCGTCGTTGCAGACGTTGGCGACCTTGGCGGCGAAGGAGATGCTGCCGCTGGCCTCCTTGATGCCCTTGATGTTGTCGATCTTGGACAGTGCCTCGATGCAGTCCAGCGACAGGCTGCAGCCCGTGCGGGAGGGCACGTTGTAAAGCAAGATCGGCAGCTTCACCTGCTCGGCGACGGTGGCGAAGTGGCGGTACATGCCCTTCTGGTTGGCCTTGTTATAGTAGGGCGTGATCAGCAGCAGCCCGTCCACGCCGCAGTCCCGGAAGGTGCGGCTCTTCATCAGCGAGGTCTCCGTGGAGTTGGAGCCGCCCCCCGCGATGACCGGGATCTGCCCGCCCACGCAGTCCACCACGCAGCGCACGATGGCCGCGTCCTCGGCGTGCTCGGTGGTGCTGGACTCGCCGGTGGTGCCCAGGATCACCAGGCCGTCCGTGCCGTTCTCCACGTGCCAGCGGCACAGCTCCTTCAGCTTCTCGAAATTGACCGTGCCGTCCGGATGGAACGGCGTCACCAGCGCGACGTAGCTGCCCTTGAACATGCTCATTTCAAATCACCCATCCTTGTTATTGACTGAACGCCCGGCCGCTATGCGACCAAACGCCGTTGTGTCTCTATGGTAGCAGACGAATATAAAATTTGCAAGACCTCCCATCGCGGATTATCCCATCGTGAACATGAGTCATACTGATGTAAACATCGAAGATGCGCGGGATCGCTTTATTTGACATACGGGCGTTTTTGTGCTATGCTGTCCCACGGAGGAAAGATTACAGGAGGGTACCATCCATGCGCATAGCGATCCCTTATTACCAGGGTTTGATCTTCCAGCACTTCGGCCACGCGCGGCAGTTCAAGGTCTACGAGATCGAGCAGCACCAGATACTGATGGAGATGATCGTGGAGCCGGAGGGCGAGGGCCACCAGGCGGTGGCGGACTTCCTTCGGTCCATCGACGTGCGGGTCGTCATCTGCGGCAACATCGGCGACGGCGCGATGCACGCC
>JAFUWR010000096.1 GCA_017471125.1 Clostridia bacterium
CGGGCAGCCCGATGAGCGCCACGTCGCCGATGACGGCGGCGGTCAGCGGCATCCTGAACGACGCGGGGCCGTGCTCCAGCCGAAGCACGCGCTCGGCCTCGGCCACCACCGTGGTCAGCTCCATGCCCGTGAACGGGATCTCGCCGTCCCGGCCCGCCCTGTGCAGCGCGTCGTACCTTCGCGCCGTCTCCAACTGCTCGGGCCGCGGCAGGTTGGCCGGGATCTCCACCTCGAGCACCCGGCCCGTCAGCCGTTCGACCTCCAGCCAGCGCACCTTGTCGTAGGTTTGTAATACCGCCCCGGCCACCACGTTGCCCATGTGCCGCGCATGGCCGTAGCCCCGGGCCACGTCGTCGAAGTCGGGGGCCAGGTCGTTCATGTCGCCGCCCGCGGGGTGGACGTTGACGTGGTTCACGTCGCCCTGGGCCCCGTTGAAGAACAGGCATTTCACGTCGTCCAGCGCCTTCTCTACCCGCCTTCGCAGGAATCCCGGCCAGTCCGCGGAGAGCTTGCAGCCGCCCACCACGTCCGGGTGGTTGCCGAAGTTCACCAGCACGATGTCGGGCGCGTCGGCCCGGGCGAAGCGGAGCACGTTCACCCCCTCGTCGGGGGTCCCGATGGGTCCAAGGATGTCCGGGTTGTCCACGCCGGGGTTGGTGCGGATGCCGCCGTCCTTCATGCGGAACCTCCGGACGAACGCCACCCGGGGCGCGACGCCCTCGCCGCAGCCCAGCCGCGCGGGCCTCAGATCGTCCGCCGCCATGACCGCCAGGTCCGCTAAGCGCCCCTCCAGCCAGTCCGTGTAGGCGCGGGAGGCCGGGTCGTCCTCGCCCCAGGCGGGGGAGGTGTGGGTGTGGGTGGCGGCGAGGAACACGTGGTCCGCGGGGATGCCAGTGGCCCCCGCGATCCGCGCGCGGCAGCGGTCGTACACCGCCGTGGGCGCGAGGCCGCAGTTGTCCACCGATAGGAGCATCAGTCGGTCGCCGTTACATTCCAGCGCCAGCGCGTTCGCCTCCAGCGCGTCCAGCACGCCGACGGCCGTCCGGGGCACGTAGTACCCGGAGATGCCGATGCCCAGCAGGGGCGTCACGTCGATCCGCGCGAAACCGGCCCGCAGTCCCATCCGCTCGCCTCCCTCTTTTAACACCATACATTTTAGGCTTTTGTTTCGGAATTGTCAACAAGAAAATCCACGTTTCCAAATATTTTAGACAAACAATAGCATAACAGGCTGTAAAAACTGTACAAAATGACGAAGGATGAAAGATTTGATAGGCAACATTTTTTGATTTTTGAACGTTGCAAATTGACATGCGGCACTTTTTACACTATAATAGTTCCAGACGAACGTCGAAAAGAGGGGGAGGTATCATCCATGACGCGCATCCAAGCGCCCTTTTTTGAGATCGGGCCCAAGTCCTACCTGTACGGGCAGGACGTGATCGACCTGGCCGTCGCCGCCGACGCGGCCAGCGAAAAGTACGGCGTGGACATCATATTCACCACGCCCGTGGTGGAGATCGCCCGGGTGAAGGCGGCGACCAAGCATATCCACGTGTTCGCGCCCCACATGGACCCCCTGCGGCCGGGCCGCGGGCTGGCGGACATACTGCCCGAGTCGCTGGTGGCGGCGGGGGCCGAGGGCGTCATGCTGAACCACTGCGAGAGGCCGCTTTCACTGAGCGTCTTGAAGGCCACCATCGAGCGGGCCAGGGAGGTGGGGCTCATGACCATCGTGTGCGCCGATTCCAGCGCCGAGGCCGCCGCCATCGCCCAGCTCAAGCCCGACATCATCGTGGCCGAGCCGTCGGAGCTGGTGGGCACGGGCGTGTCCTGCGGGCCGGAATATGTGAAGGCCGCGTCCAAGGCCGTGAAGGACGTGGACCCGGACATCCTGGTGCTCACCGCCGCGGGCATCTCCAACGGGCAGGATGTCTACGATGTCATCCGCGCCGGCGCGGACGCCACGGGCTCCTCCTCCGGCGTGGCCAAGGCCCCCGACCGCGCCGCCATGGTGGACGAGATGATCGCCGCCGTGCGGAAAGCCTGGGATGAACGCAACGGAGAGTGAAGAGTGGAGAGTGGAGATGGGGACGACCTCATCCGGCGCTTCGCGCCACCTTCCCCTGAAGGGGAAGGCAAATGCGACGAAGCCAAAAGCCTTCCCCTTCAGGGGAAGGTGGCATTTGCGCAGCAAATGACGGATGAGGTGAGCAATTTCATTCCCCATTTCCCATTTGAACGAACGAAAAGGAGGACTATAAAAATGGAGTTTAGGGTAGTACAGAAGGAGCTTGAGCTCCAGTCCCGGGGCTGGGTGCCCACCTTCCACGACGTGACCAAGGAGGTCAACGAGATCGTGGCGGCGTCGGGGATCAAGAACGGCACCTGCACCGTGGCGTCCCACCACACCACCTGCTCGGTGATGATCCAGGAGTGCTCCCACGACATCGACAGCTTCGACCTGGAGTACCTCCAGCACGACCTGCTGGACATCATGCGCAAGATGATCCCGGACTTCGCCGAGGAGCACCAGTACCGCCACCCCGGCCCGATCCATCTGCAATACGGCAGGTTTGTGGATGAGCCCGGCGACTTCACCTCCATGAACACCGACGGCCACCTGCGCAGCGTGTTCTTTGGCCGGTCTGAGGCGCTGACCATCAAGGACGGCGTGCTGGACGGGGGCGAGTTCGCCCACATCTACTTCGTGGACTGGGACCACGTGCGCGCCCGCCGCCGCCAGCTCAACATCACCGTCATGGGCACCACCGAGGACGTGGGCGACCGCAAGTGGAACGACGGCAAGGTCATCGACACCCTCCGCAAGTACACCGACGCGGAGAAGGCCGACGACGTGCATTTCACCTTGCAGCAGAAGCGATAAAGATAACAGGGGCGGCGTTTGCCGCCCCTGCCGACGTTGCGGGTCAGAAATTTTTCCCCACCAAATGCTGCACGTTGATGGGCAGGTCGTTGAGCACCTCGACCTTATGGCCGAACTTGCCCAGGGTCTTTTCCACCAGCACGTAGTCCATGTCGGGGATGATGACGTCGTACCAGTCCTTGGAGTAGCCGCGCACGGCCACGTCCAGCATGGTGACGATCTGGGAGCCGAGGGGCTCCTCGCTCTCCTGGGTGATGGCCCCGTAGAACTCCTGGCACTCGGTATAGCCCGCGTTGTGGGTGCCGGTGTAGGGCTTCAGCGACACCATATCGATCTTCTTCCCGTAGCGGCGGCTCACCTCGTCGGAGCGCCTGGCGAAGTAGTCCACCAGCGCCAGCTCCTGGTACTTGGCGGGCAGGTCGTTCTCGGCCACGCGGATGTACTCTTTGAGCCCGACGCGGTAGGCCTCCTCCACGAAGTTGAACCAGTAGCGCTGGCTGTCGGTGAGCTTTTCGGGCCTGTCCACGCACACCACGGACGCGCGCTCGCAGGCGGTGAGGCCGTCGCGCCGGGGGCCGACGCCGACCATCACGTAGTCGCCCTCTTTGATTTTTCGGTTGATGGCCCGGCCCACGATGGCGCGGTTGGACTCCCCGGCGCAGACCATGACCTCGAAGCCCATGGTCTCCACGCCCAGCTCCGACGCGATGGCGTAGCCCCACTGGGCCACCTGCGTCTCGTACAGCCCCGGGCGCAGCACGCCCAGCATGCCCTCGATCATCACGTCCGCGATCCTGGACGCCTCACGGATCATCCGCATCTCGTTGTCGGACTTGATGTACTTGACCTTGAACAGGATCTCCCGCGCGTCGATGACGTTCTCCTCGCCGCCGAAGTACTGCCGGAAGGCGTACAGGAAGTGGATGGGCACGATCTCGGTGGGCGTCAGCAGGCCGATGTTTTTAGGCTTATGCCCGCAGGCTTCCTCCAGCACGTCCTCCAGGCGCACGGCCTCCACGGGGTAGTCCTCGTCGGCCAGCTTGAGCATCTCCACCTTGCGCACCTCACAGCCCGACCGCCAGGAGAGCTGCTCGGCGCAGTAGCCGCCCTCCAGCCCGGCCAGCAGGAAGAAGCCGTTTTTGCCCACCAGCCCGGCCACCGGCTCGATGTGGACGTTGGTGTTGCCGCCGAAGTAGGGCACGTCGCCGCAGTAGTGCTCGTCCGAGTACACGAAGCCCACGTCGATGCCCTGGGCCTCGAGCGCGTCCCAGGTCCTTTGCCAGCGGGCGATGAATTCCTCCTTGGGTATGCGGTATTCCTTGTCGAAGGACGGGGCGCGACGGAGCACGTCCGCCACGATGTCGGCCTCCCGCTTCCACGAATCGATGTTGAACATGCGCAGCCTCCTTTACTGGGTCAGTTTGCCGATGAGACGCTTGTAGGGCCCGAAGTCCAGCTTGGGCCGGGGGTCGAAGCGGCGGTAGACCTCGATGAAGCGCCCGTCCGGGAGCCGCCGGGCCTTGCGCTGCTCCACCAGGTCGGCGATGATCTCCGTCTGGGACACGTACTGTCGAAGCCCCGCGCCCACGGCGTCCTCCACTTCCTGCGAGGCGATGAGCACCGTGTCCGCCCGAAGCCCCGGGTCGCGGCCCGCCACCAGCGCGTCCTCCGGGTCGAGCTCCGCCCACACCGAGTACTGGGCCGTGGAGCGCACCGTGTACGGGTCCGCCCAGTCCACCGAGTGCATGTCCCCGGCCTGGGGCGCGTCGAACTGGGCCATCAGGCTGGCGGCCAGGTGGTCGATGTGCTCGTGGTAGTGGTTCGGGGCCAGTATGCGGGTGATCCGCTTTTGGCGAAGCATCGTCAGCACCTCGCGGAAGTGGCCCTCGCGGCCCGGCGCGATGTTCCGGCCCACGTAGCTCAGGGCGCTGAAATCCGGGTAGTTGAGGAACAGTATGTTCTCCTCCGGCACGCCGAAGGCCGCGTAGGCGTTGACGGACTCCCTGTGCCGCACGGCCACCACCCCGGCCTTCTCCTCGGGCGTGCTGTAACCGCAGTCGCCGCTGCACACGATGACCAGGTACGCCTCGCCGCCCGCGTCCAGCGCCGCGCGTATGGCGTAGCCCGCGCCGATCAGCGCGTCGTCGTCGTGGGGACTGTACACGCAGATCCGCTCGTCGCCGGGCACCCAGCCGGGAAACAGCGTGTCGATGCCGCCGAACGTCTCCGTCCGGACGTCCAGGTATTGA
>JAFUWR010000097.1 GCA_017471125.1 Clostridia bacterium
CATTTTATGCTTCGACCCTGGCTGGAAGCCAATCGCGTGGAGGTGAAGAAGATGCTTTTGACGGAGTACAACGAGACCGAGACCATGCTGCTGTTCAAGGAAGAGGGAAGGCAGGAAGGACGCGCGGAAGGCCGCAAAGAAGGCAAGCAGGAGGAGGAATCGCGGCAGAGCATGCTTACACAGAAGCTGATCGACCTCGGCCGCGCGGACGACGCGCTCAAGGCCGCATTGGACCCCGCGTATAAGAACACGCTTTACCGCGAATTCGGCATGGCGTAGAGGTCCTGTTCCCGCTATATTGTTAAACTTTCCCGCAAACATTGACACCCTCCCGTCCGTTTGATATAATCATAGATGGCTTTGAAAGGCCCTGTGCCACAGACAGCGAGTGCGCAAGCATAATGCCGAAAGGCTTCTCGCCGAGGCGCAACGGATGGAGAGATACACCGCCCTTGCGTCTTGCGCAAGGGTTTTTATAATGCCGTCAATATTGGACGGAATGTGAGGTGTTAGTAAATGTCCAAGAATTTAGAGATCAAGAAGGGTGTCGTGGCCGACATCAAGGGCAAGTTTGAGAAGGCCCAGACCGCCGTGCTGGTGGACTATCGCGGCCTGAACGTGGCGGAGGTCACCGAGCTGCGCAACCAGCTTCGCAAGGCTGGCGTGGAGTACGCGGTCCTGAAGAACACCATGATCAACCTGGCCGTGAAGGATATGGGCTTCGACGGGATCGAGAAGCATCTCGAAGGCCCCACCGCCGTGGCCTTCGGCTACGAGGACGCCATCGCCCCCGCAAAGATCCTGACCGAGTTCGCCAAGAAGAACAAGAACCTGACCGTGAAGTGCGGCGTGTGCGACGGCGCGTATCTGGATGAGGCGGGCGTGACCGCTCTGGCCGCCACCCCCAGCCGCGAGGTGCTCATCGCGCGCATCATGGGCAGCATGATGAGCTCTGTTTCCAAGTTCGTCTACGCCCTGGAAGCGATCCGCAAGAAGCAGGCCGGCGAGGAATGATCGCCGCTTGAACCCACTACCTTAAATAATATCTAAATGGAGGATATAATCATGGCTAACAATGCTGAGATCATCGCTGCGATCGAGAAGATGACCATCCTTGAGCTGGCCGACCTGGTCAAGGAGATGGAAGAGAAGTTTGGCGTGTCCGCCGCGGCTCCCGTGGTGGTCGGCGCTGTCGCCGGCGGCGAGGCCGCTCCCGCCGAGGAAGAGAAGACCGAGTTCGACGTCGTCCTGAAGTCTGCCGGCGCTCAGAAGCTGAAGGTCATCAAGGTCGTCCGCGAAGTCAAGCCCGGCCTGGGCCTGAAGGAAGCCAAGGAGCTGGTCGACGGCGCGCCCTCCACTCTGGCCGAAGGCGTCTCCAAGGAAGCTGCCGAGGAGCTCAAGAAGAAGATGGAAGAAGTCGGCGCCGAGATCGAGATCAAGTAATCTCACAAAGCGAGACGATGAATGGCCATGCGCCACGCGCATGGCCCTTTTGGAAACAGCGCGCCTGGTATATTGTAAAGTTTGGGGCAAGGTTTCGGGAATGCTATTGCAATCCTCTCCCCGCCTGATTTATAATGTATCAGTAGGCCCCTCTTACGGGGTTTAAGTGCTGTGGATAAGTCCACCGGCTCGACCAGGCCGGATCAATGACATGGGAGGTGTCATCAATGGCATCGGATAAGCGTATTAAGGTTACGCTGGCGTGCTCCGAGTGCAAGCAGCGCAATTACAATACCATGAAGAACAAGAAGAACGATCCCGATCGTTTGGAGATGAACAAGTATTGCCGCTTCTGCAAGAAGCATACCAGCCACAAGGAGACCAAGTAATTCCGCCCGGCGGATGTTGGTTTTCCCGTCCAGTATAGAGGCAAGGGTGATCAAATATGGCAAAGGCAGCTGAAAACACCACCAACAAGAGCGCGAAGCCCGGCTTCGGCGAGCGCTGCGCGAACTTCTTCAAGGGCATCGGCAAGAGCTTCAAGAACATGTATCACGAGCTCAAGAAGGTCACCTGGCCCACCAAGAAGGAGCTCATCAACTATTCCGTGGTCGTTTTCGTGTTCATGGTCGTCATGGGCGTCATCATCGGCGTGATCGACTTCGCCGCGGGCGAGCTGGTCAACCTGATCGTCAAGCTCTAAGACGGAGTGTACGGCTATGGCTGAAAACGCGGACATCAAATGGTATGTGGTGCATACCTACTCCGGCTACGAAAACAAGGTGCGCGACAGTCTGCTGAAGGCCGTTGAGAACAACGGCATGCAGGACAAGATCGTCGACGTGCGCATCCCTGTGGAAGAAGCCATCGAGATCAAAAACAACAAGCGCCGCACGGTGCAGCGCAAGCTGCTCCCGAGCTACGTGATCGTCAAGATGGAGATGACCAACGAGACGTGGTACGTGGTCCGGAACACCCGCGGCGTCACCGGGTTCGTGGGCTCGGGCAACAAGCCCACCCCCCTCTCCGAGACGGACTTCGCCTCCATCTTCGAGCAGCCGCAGCAGACGCGGCTGGACATCCAGGTGGGCGACGAGGTGCGCATCCTGACGGGCCTTTTCGAGAACTTCACCGGCAAGGTGGTGTCCATCGACAAGGTGACCCAGCAGCTCTCGGTCGTGGTGCCCATGCTCAAGCGTGAGACCACCGTGGAGCTGGCGTACGACGAGGTCGTGCGCGAGGAGTGACCCGATTCCAAAGGACTGACGCCCCTCTCGAGGGGTTCAGTGCGTGGGAGGGATGAAGGCCCCGCTTTCGTCCCGCTTCACCACTACATGTTAAGGAGGAAATCCCTATGGCAAAGAAAGTAACTGCGCTTATCAAGCTGCAGGTGCCCGCCGGCAAGGCGACGCCCGCGCCGCCGATCGGTCCCGCGCTGGGCCAGCATGGCGTGAACATCCCCGGCTTCTGCAAGGAATTCAATGACCGCACCTCCAAGCAGGCCGGCCTGATCATCCCCGTAGTCATCACCGTCTACCAGGATCGTTCCTTCACGTTCATCACCAAGACGCCTCCGGCCGCCGTGCTGATCAAGAAGGCCTGCGGCATCGAGCACGCTTCCGGCCGTCCCAACAAGGACAAGGTCGCCAACATCACCAAGGCGCAGGTGAAGGAGATCGCCGAGCTGAAAATGCCCGATCTGAACGCGGCTTCCGTGGAAGCGGCCATGAGCATGATCGCCGGCACCGCGCGCTCCATGGGCGTCGTGGTGGTCGACTGAACCTGACAGTACGTGGGAGGATCGTCCGATCCGCTTGACCACAAGGAGGATGTATTCATGAAAAAGGGCAAGAAATATTCCGACAGCTTGAAGCTGATCGACCGCAGCAAGCAGTACGACCCCGAAGAGGCCGTCGCGCTGGTGAAGCAGACCGCGAAGGCCAAGTTCGACGAGACCGTCGAGATCTCCGTCCGCCTGGGCGTCGATCCCCGTCACGCTGACCAGCAGGTCCGCGGCGCGGTGGTGCTGCCCCACGGCACCGGCAAGACCGTGCGCGTGCTGGTCATCTGCAAGGCCGACAAGGCCGCCGAGGCTGAGGCCGCGGGCGCCGATATGGTGGGCGCCGAGGACATGGTCGCCAAGATCCAGGGCGGCTGGTTCGACTTCGACGTGGTCGTCGCCACCCCCGACATGATGGGTCAGGTCGGCCGTCTGGGCCGCGTCCTGGGCCCCAAGGGCTTGATGCCTTCCCCGAAGGCCGGCACCGTCACCATGAACGTGGCGCAGGCCGTGCACGACATCAAAGCCGGTAAGGTCGAGTACCGCGTGGACAAGACCGCCATCATCCACTGCCCCGTGGGCAAGGCTTCCTTCGACGAGCAGAAGCTGACCGAGAACCTCCGCACCCTGATGGAGGCCATCATCAAGGCCAAGCCCGCCGCCGCCAAGGGCACCTATATCCGCTCCGCCGTGCTGTCCAGCACCATGGGCCCCGGCATCAAGCTGAACTCCCTGAAGTTCTGATAAACGGATAACAAAACGACACCCCCGACCGTCGTCGGAGGTGTCGTTTTTTGTGGCTCACAGGTGCTTCACGCGCCGCTGGATCTTCACGACCTTGTTGTAGGTGATGCCCTGCATGACCAGGCTCACGCAGATCAGCAGGCCGATGAACGCGAACAGGCCGATGATGCCGATCATGAGGCCGGTGTTGGAGATGTTGTTCAGCGCGGTCAGGTGGGAGCCCCACTCGGTCTTTAAGCCGATGACCGCGTTGCCCAGCACGGCCCCGCCGCCCGCGAAGCCGATCAGAGCGATGATGCCCAATAGGATGCTGATGACGCCCATATACGATCCCTCGTTTGCAAAAGTATTTCATATATATTATAATTATTTCTCCGTTTCATGTCAAGAGTGCGACATGGTCCAAAAACATGACATTGACATAAGGCGCCATAACAGAGTATAATATATATGGAACATAATTGCGAAACACCGCATGAGATAACGAAATGGAGGAAGAAACTATGGGCAGGAAAATGACGTTCGCGCTGGCGTTCTGCAACCGCGGCTTCATGCCGGGCGAGCTGATCTACGGCGCGCGGGAGGACATGATCAAGGCGGTCACCGACGCCGGCTACGACTACATCGCCATGGACGCGGAGCTGACCCGCTACGGCGGCATCGAAACCCGTGACGAGGGCCTGATGTACGCCAAGTGGCTGAAAGACGTGTGCTTCCAGTAGAAAGTGACACTCAATAATTTGACCTCTCAAAAATGGATACAAAATGTGTGAAAAAGCCCTATTTTAAGGGCTTTTTTCAATAAAAAGGGTTGCCAAGAGGGAGGAAATATGATATAATTATGA
>JAFUWR010000098.1 GCA_017471125.1 Clostridia bacterium
AGGCCGTGGGCGAGTCTGTGCAGAAGCCGCTGGAATACTACGACAACAACCTGTACGGCTTCATCGTGCTGGCGGAGGCCATGAAGGCCCACGGCGTGAAGATGTTCGTGTTCTCCTCGTCGGCCACGGTGTACGGCATGAACAACCCCGTCCCGTTCAAGGAGGGCATGCCCACCTCGGCCACCAATCCCTACGGCTACACCAAGGTCATGATCGAGCAGATGCTCATGGACATCGCCCGCACCGACCCGGAGTGGCGGGTGGTGCTGCTTCGGTACTTCAACCCCATCGGCGCCCACGAGAGCGGCCTGATCGGCGAGGACCCCAACGGCATCCCCAACAACCTGCTGCCCTACGTGGCGAAGGTGGCCACCGGGGAGCTGAAGGAGCTGAGCGTGTTCGGGGACGACTACGACACCACCGACGGCACCGGCGTGCGCGACTACATCCACGTGGTGGACCTGGCCCTCGGGCACCTGGCCGCGCTGAACTACGCCGAGAACCACACCGGGGCCATCCCCGTGAACCTGGGCACCGGCCACGGCACCAGCGTGCTGGAGATCGTCCGCGCCTTCGAGAGCGCCAGCGGCCGCAAGGTGGCCTACCGCATCGCGCCCCGGCGCGCGGGCGACATCGCCTCCTGCTACGCCGACACCTCCCGCGCCGCCGACCTGCTCCACTGGAAGGCCACACGCAACATCGACGACATGTGCCGGGATTCCTGGCGGTTCGCCGAGCATCACAGGAAATAAGCAAAGACACAGCGCGGCGAGGGCTCAAAATCGAGCCCTCGCCGCGCTGATTTTGGCTTCGCCTTCTCCGAAATGTCACATATTTGTCGGATGGACATATTATTTCGCCTCATTCGCCGTGTTATAATATAAAGGCAAAAACATGACGACTTTACGAGGGGGGATGGCGCATGCCGATGAAGCTGAGGGCGCTCTGCGCCGCGCTGCTCCTCGCGCTCATGTGCGCCTCCATCCCTGTATTTGCCGAGGGCGCGGCGGTGTACGCCTACACCTACACCCTCAAGGTCTATACCCAGCCCAGCAAGAAGTCCGACCTGCTGGCCCTGGTGCCCTTCGCGAGGCCGCTGACGAAATTGGCGGAGAAGAAGGGCTGGGCGCAGGTGCTCACGTCGGACGGGCAGACGGGCTATTGCAGCGCCAGCCAACTGACGGAGGCGGACCCCAACACCCTCGACGCCACGGTCTACGCCCAGCAGGACCGCGCCCCGGTGTACGAGCGCCCCTCGGTGGACGCGCCGATGATCGGCCACCTGGACCGCAACGACCGGGCGAAGCTGGTGGCGATGACCCCCATGGGCGACTGGCTGCGCATACAGTACGGCAGCCACGACGGCTACATCCAGCGCCCCCGGGTGGACTACCACAAGTACAGCGCCGGCAAGGCCGCCTACGTCAACGCCGACGACGTGCCGGTCTACTACGACCCCGCCATCGACGCCGCCTTCGGCACGCTCCCCAAGGGGCAGAAGGTCGCCGTCGTCGCCGTGGAGGACGGCTGGGCCAAGATCCGCTCCGGCTCCGGGCTGATCGGGTACTGCAAGGCCGATGTACTGGCGAGCGGCAAGTCGAAATAGCCGTTTGCTGCCCAAATATATGCTATACGCCCCCATTTTACGTGAATGGCTTGAATCTTAACCTATGACCCGTTATAATGGTAGACAATAGCGATGAGGGAGAGAGTAGCGCGTCATCAAGCCCAAAGAGAGCCGGGTCGGGTGAAAGCCGGCGGCGGAGGGGCGCGTGAACATGGCTCCGGAGCTCCGGGCGCGAAGCACGCGGGTGTCAAGCGTTCGGCGTCGGCCAGAGGGCCGTGCCGCGTTAAGGCGAAGAAGGCGCGATGCTCGCATCGCGTGAATAGGGTTGGTACCGCGCATCCGCGCCCCTGGATCGTTCAGGGACGTTTTTTTATTGGGAGGAATGAGTACATGGCGAAACCGACGTTTTATCTGACCACGCCGATCTACTACCCCAGCGGGAACATGCACATCGGCCACACCTACACCACGGTGGCGGCGGACACGATGATCCGCTTCAAGAAGCTGACCGGCTACGACACCTACTTCCTGACCGGCACCGACGAGCACGGCCAGAAGATCGAGCGCAAGGCCGCCGAGGCGGGCGTGACGCCCCAGCAGTTCGTGGACAAGATCGTGGCCGAGACCAAGGAGCTGTGGAAGCTGATGAACATCGAGTACGACGATTTCATCCGCACCACCGACAAGCGCCACGAGGTCATCGTGCAGAAGATCTTCAAGAAGTTCTACGAGCAGGGCGACATCTACAAGTCCGAGTACGAGGGCCTGTACTGCACCCCCTGCGAGTCCTTCTGGACGCCCACCCAGGTCAAGAACGGCTGCTGCCCGGACTGCGGCCGCCCCGTGGAGCCCATGAAGGAGGAGAGCTACTTCTTCCGCATGAGCAAGTACCAGGATTGGCTCATCGACTACATCGAGACCCACCCGGACTTCATCCAGCCGCCGTCGCGGGCCAACGAGATGCTGAACAACTTCCTGCGGCCCGGCCTCCAGGACCTGTGCGTCAGCCGCACGTCCTTCAAGTGGGGCGTGCCGGTGGACTTCGACCCCAAGCACGTGGTCTACGTGTGGATCGACGCGCTGTCCAACTACATCACCGCCCTGGGCTATTTGAGCGACGACCCGAGCCTGTTCAATAAATATTGGCCTGCGGACATCCACCTGGTCGGCAAGGAGATCGTGCGCTTCCATACCATCTACTGGCCCATCATGCTGCACGCGCTGGGCCTGCCGCTGCCCAAGCAGGTGTTCGGCCACGGCTGGCTGCTGTTCGGCGACGACAAGATGTCCAAGTCCAAGGGCAACATCGTCTATCCCGGCCCCATCGTCGCCCGCTACGGCGTGGACAGCCTGCGCTACTACCTGATGCGCGAGATGCCCTTCGGCGCGGACGGCAACTACACCAACGAGGCCATGCTGACCCGCATGAACGCCGACCTGGTCAACGACCTGGGCAACCTGGTCAGCCGCACCGTGGCGATGATCGAG
>JAFUWR010000006.1 GCA_017471125.1 Clostridia bacterium
GCCAATTCCCGGGCCAGCCGGTTCGCGCCGCCGATGTGCCCGGAGAGGATGGGGATGACGAACCGCCCCGCTTCGTCCATGCAGATGACCGCCGGGTCGGACCGCTTGGACGCCACGTGGGGCGCGATGGCCCGCACCGCGATGCCCGCCGCGCCCACGAAGATGAGCGCGTCCCGGTCGAACACCGTGCCGGTGTATTCGGGCAGCCCGCCCGCGTAGGCCGCGAAAGCGTCGTCGGCCAGCTTCGCCGGGGCGTTCAATGACACATCGTCCGCGCCCAGGGCGTCCCGGACCTTAAGCGCCGTGGCCTTCCCCCGCTCGGTGAAGGCGAATATGACCGCGTTCACCGCTCGGCCTGCCTGAACTCGGTGGTGAAGCCGGGGTCGTAGAGCTTGGAGCGGTCGTAGTTGTCGCCCAGGAAGCCGCCCACCACGATCAGCGAGGTCTTGGTGAGGCCGTTGTCCCGCACGGTGTCACCCAGCGTGCCCACGGTGCAGCGGAATATCTTCTGGTCGGGCCAGGTGGCCTTGTACACCACCGCCGCCGGGGTCTCGGGCGCGTAGCCGCCCTCGATCAGCTCCCGCTGGGCGTCGTCCGCCAGCGAGGTGGTCAGGAACAGCACCATCGTGGCCTTGTGCTGCGCGAAGGAGCGTATGCTCTCCCGGTCCGGCACCGGCGTGCGGCCCGCGGCCCGGGTGATGATGACCGACTGGGACACGTCGGGCAGGGTGTACTCCGCCCGAAGCGCCGCCGCCGCGCCGCAGAAGGCGCTGACGCCGGGGCACACGTCGTAGTCGATGCCCAGCTTCTCCAGCGCGTCGAACTGCTCGCGCACCGCGCCGTAGATGCTGGAGTCCCCGGTGTGCAGCCGCACGGTGGTCTTGCCCCCGGCCTCGGCAGTCTTGATGATGTCGATGACCTGCTCCAGGGTCAGCTTCGCGCTGTCGTGGATCTCGCAACCGGGCTTCGCGTATTTCAGCAGCTCCGGATTCACCAGCGAGCCCGCGTAGATGACCACGTCCGCCTCGCCCAGCAGCCGCGCCCCGCGCACGGTGATGAGATCGACCGCGCCGCTGCCAGCTCCGACAAAATGAACCATATGAATCGCCCCCGTCTGTATGATCGTATAGATTTTATCACATCCCGCGACGCCCTGTCAACGCTGGGCGTCCTTCCAGGAGGTCACGTATTCGATGAACCGCCGGGAGGACACGGACAGCGCGTGGCCCTGGGGATACACCAGCGCGATGTCGCGGTGCAGCGGCGGGTCCAGGGGCCGCTTCTGCACGTCGAACCCCGCCCGCTTGAGCACCAGCTCCGACAGCACGCTGACCCCAAGACCGCCCTCCACCATGGCGATGATGGCGTGGTCGTCCTCCACTACGAACTGGGTGTTGGGCTTCCGGGGCATGCTGTTCAGCAGCTCCTTGATGCCGCCGGGGGTGTTCTCGGCGTACATGATGAACGGCTCCTTCAACAGCTCGTCAAGCGCTATCGCCGACCGTTCCGCCAGCGGGTGCCCGCCCGGGAGCACCGCCAGCAGCGGGTCGCTCTTCAAATGCAGCGCCGAAAGTCCCTCCCTGACGGGAAGCTGCGTGAACCCCAGGTCC
>JAFUWR010000099.1 GCA_017471125.1 Clostridia bacterium
CAGATGAACTCCACCACGGCGGGGTCCAGCGTGCCGCAGCGGGTGCCCATCACCAGGCCGTCCAGCGGGGTGATGCCCATGGAGGTATCCACGCACTTGCCGTCCACGCACGCGGACAGGGAGGAGCCGTTGCCCAGGTGGCAGATGATGATGCGGCTGCCCTTGGGCAGGTTCAGGAGCTCCTGCGCGCGGGCCGCGATGTAGCGGTGGGAGGTGCCGTGGAAGCCGTACTTGCGGATGTGCAGGTCGGTGTAGTACTCGTTGGGGATGGCGTAGCGGAACGCCTTCGGGGGCATGGTCTGGTGGAAGGCGGTGTCGAACACGGCCACCTGCGGCACGTCCGGCAGCACCTCCTGGCAGGCGCGGATGCCCATCAGGTTGGCGGGGTTGTGCAGCGGGCCCAGCGGGATGTTCTCCTCGATGGCCGCGATGCAGGCGTCGTCGATCAGGCAGGAGGCGGTGAACTTCTCGCCGCCGTGCAGCACGCGGTGGCCCACAGCGCCGATCTCCTTGAGGTCGGAGATCACGCCGATGTCCACCAGATGCGGCTTGCCGTCGTTGGCGTCGTACTCGCTGGCGGTGCAGTCCTTGCCCACCAGCACGTCCAGCACCACGCTCATGGCCTCGGCGTGGGTCTTGGCCTTCTTGAGCTGCTTTTCCTTGATCTTCTGGTCGCCCCAGGAATAGGTTAGGTCGGTGGGGGGGTCCACGGTGCCGATGCGCTCGACCAGGCCCTTGGCGATGACGGATTCGTTGTCCATGTCGATGAGCTGGAACTTCAGGGAGGAAGAACCGGCATTGATCACTAATATTTTCATAGCTTATCACTCCTGATGATTTGTTTGTAAAAAATCGTGGAGTGTGGAGTGTGGAGTGTGGAGTGTGGAGTGAATAGCCAGTGAAACACTATTCAAACTCCAAACTCCAAACTCCAAACTCCACACTGTAAGGAAAGCCTTCGGCTGTCCTTACTGCGCCTGGCACGCGGTGATGGCGACGGTGGCGACGATGTCCTCCGCGGAGCAGCCGCGGGACAGGTCGTTGCAGGGCTTGGCGATGCCCTGGAGGATGGGGCCGTAGGCCTCGGCGCCGGCGAGGCGCTGGACCAGCTTGTAGCCGATGTTGCCCGCGCCCAGGTCGGGGAACACGAGGGTGTTGGCGTGGCCGGCGACCTTGCTGCCGGGGGCCTTCAGCTGGCCGACCTTCTCGACCAGCGCGGCGTCGAGCTGCAGCTCGCCGTCCAGCTCCAGGTCGGGGGCCATCTCCTTGGCGATGCGGGTGGCTTCCTGCACCTTGGTGACGTTGTCATGCTTGGCGCTGCCCTTGGTGGAGAAGCTCAGCATGGCTACGCGGGGCTCCATGCCGGCCAGGGAGCGGGCGGAGTCCGCCGCGCCCAGGGCGATGTTCGCGAGCTGCTCGGCGTCGGGCTCGATGTTCACGGCGCAGTCCGCGAAAATCAGCACGCCGTTGTCGCCGTAGGACTTGTCCGGGCACTCCATCAGGAAGCAGGAGGACACGGTCTTGATGCCGGGCTTGGACTTGATGACCTGCAGCGCGGGGCGCAGCATGTCGCCGGTGGAGTGGATCGCGCCGGAGACCAGGCCGTCCGCGTCGCCCTGCTTGACCATCATGATGCCGTAGTACATGGGGTCCTTCACCAGGGCCGCGGCCTTTTCCTCGGTCATGCCCTTGGCCTTGCGGAGCTCGAAGAGCTGCGCGGCGTAGGCGGGGGCCTTGTCGGAGGTCGCGGGGTCGATGATGGCGATGCCGGTCAGGTCCGCGCCCGCGGCGACTTCCTTCACCTTGTCGGGGTTGCCCAGCAGGGTCAGCTTCGCCAGGCCCTGGTCGCGGATCATGACCGCCGCCTGGACGTTGCGGATCTCCTCGCCCTCGGGGAGCACGATGTGCTTCACGTCAGCCTTTGCCTTCGCCTTGATCTTATCGATGATTGCCATGGTACTTTCCTCCCGTATGACGCGCACGCGGCGCGAATTTTTTCCATCATTCCAATTATACGATATTTTGCCGTTTTTGAAAAGATATATATGTTAAGGTTTGAATATAAATATCAGCGGATAAACTGAAAAATAGCCGTCATTTAACGCGAACATGCTATGCAGCGGGGCTGATCTTGACTATAATATGACGCGGTCAGGGACCTTCAATTCGATCCCGTGAGGTCGGCAAGGCGCTTGGTTGACCCTTTGCGTGTTTGCGCGCCTTCGCCCGACGGAGGCGCTTTTTTCATGAGGGGGTGGGCGCGTGCGGAAAAAGACCCAGTTGATGGACGAGGCCCAGATGGGCCGCAGCGCGTCGCGCATCGCCCACGAGATCATCGAGCGCAACAAGGGCGTGCAGGACGTGGTGCTGGTGGGCATCCGCAGGCGCGGCGAGCCCATCGCCCGGCAGCTTGCCGGGCTCATCGAGCGCTTCGAGGGCGTCAGGGTGCCTGTGGGCGCGCTGGACATCACCTTCTACCGGGACGACCTGACCCACCGCACCCCCGACCCCACGCTGAACGACACGGCGATCCCCTTCGACATCGCGGGCAAGACGGTCATCCTGGTGGACGACGTGCTCTACACCGGCCGCACCGCCCGGGCCGCCATGGACGCGCTGATGGACGTGGGCCGCGCCCGCCGGGTGCAGCTCGCGGTGCTGGTGGACCGGGGCCATCGGGAGCTGCCCATACGGGCCGACTTCGTGGGCAAGAACGTGCCCACCGCGCAGACCGAGTTCGTCCGCGTCGCCCTGCCCGAGTACGACGGGGAGACGGGCGTGTGGCTCTGCGATCTGAGTTAGGAGTTAGGAGTGTGGAGTGTGGAGTGGCGGTAGAGATCCTCGCGGATCTCTTTGATCACCTTCGATCCGCATCGCCTGTGCGCTCCCTGCGAGCTTCCAAGTCGGCGTTCACGTGCAAAATGGGATAGAACAAATCCGAAGGATTTGCACCTGAACTCCACATTCCTCATTCCACACTCCACACTGAATAAATGACTCCGGCCAACGGCCGCGATCATAAACCGAACCAATGAAAGGTGGATGGATCTTATGTCTGAACAGGGAATCCGCAACGCGAGGTCACTGGGCGCGCCGAAGATGACGCTGCTGGGCTTCCAGCACATGTTCGCCATGTTCGGCGCGACGGTGCTCGTGCCGGTGCTGACGGGCCTGCCGGTGGCGGCGACGCTGCTGTTCGCGGGACTGGGCACGCTGCTGTTCCACTTCCTGACCAAGTGGGAGGTGCCCGCGTTCCTGGGCTCTTCCTTCGCGTTCCTGGGCGGCTATGCCAGCGTGGCGGCGCTGTTCAATAACACCGAGGCCATCAACTGGATCCCCTACGCGGGCGTGGGCGTGGCCTGCGCGGGCATCATGTACGCCATCCTCTCCGCGCTGTTCAAGTCCTTCGGCGCGCAGCGGGTCATGCGGTTCTTCCCGCCCATCGTCACCGGCCCGGTCATCATCTGCATCGGCCTGTGCCTGGCCAACTCCGCCATCAACAACTGCGAGGCCAACTGGTGGATCGCGATCCTGTCCATCGCCATCGTGGTGGTGTGCAACATCTGGGGCAAGGGCATGATCAAGATCATCCCCATCCTGCTGGGCGTGGTCGGCAGCTACCTCGTCGCCGCCATCTTCGGCCAGGTGGACTTCTCCGGCGTGGCCTCCGCCAAGTGGATCGGCTTCCCGGTGCAGTTTGAGAACACCGTGTTCAGCCTGTTCAAGGGCTGCGACGGCGGCAAGCTGGTGAGCGCCATCGTCATCATGGTGCCCATCGCCATCGCCACCATGATCGAGCACATCGGCGATGTGTGCGCCATCTCCTCCACCGTGGGCCAGAACTTCGTGGCTGATCCCGGCCTGCACCGCACCCTGCTGGGCGACGGCATGGCCACCACGCTGGCCGCGCTGTTCGGCGCGCCGGCCAACACCACCTACGGCGAGAACACCGGCGTGCTGGCGCTGACCAAGGTCTACGACCCCGCCGTCATCCGCATCGCCGCGGGCCTGGCCATCTTCTTCTCCTTCTGCCCGAAGTTCGCGGCGCTGGTCTCCGCCATGCCCACCGCCACCATCGGCGGCGTCAGCCTCATCCTCTACGGCATGATCTCCGCGGTCGGCGTGCGCAACGTGGTCGAGAACCAGGTGGACTTCACCAAGTCCCGCAACATCATCATCGCCGCGCTGATCCTGGGCCTCAGCCTGGGCATCAACTTCTCCTCCGCGGGCGCCGTCGTGCTGGGCCCCGTCAGCCTGTCCGGCCTGGCCGTGGGCGCACTGGTGGGCATCCTGCTCAACGCCATCCTGCCCGGCAACGACTACGAGTTCGGCAAGGACCTCCAGGGCGACATCTCCGTCAACTTCAAGGTCTGACCTCATATCACGTCCCCGTCTGCCATTCCGGCGGGCGGGGGCTTTTTTTACCTCATTTTTGATGTTTGGGTATAAAGTTTGTTGACAAACGGGCGAAAAATTGCTATAATGCACATATCGAAGCGGGGAAATTTGAGTTTTCCCGCATATGCGTTAATTTTCCGGACGACCGTCGAAAGGAAGGAACGGCATGAAGACCATCAAGGACAAGCAGCTCCTGGTCGGCGCGGACTTCGCGGGCTATCCGCTCAAGGAGGCCGTGTGCGCGCACCTGCGGGCCAAGGGCTGGACGATCACCGACGTGGGCGTCACCGACCCCAACGTGGACGACACCGAGAACATGTTCCACCGCATCGGCCTGCGGGTCGGCGCGATGATCTCCGAGGGCGAGTTCGAGCGCGCGCTCATATTCTGCGGCACCGGCATGGGCATCCACATCGCCGCCTCCAAGTGCCCCCACGTCCACGCGGGCGTGGTGGAGTCCGTCCCCGCGGCGCTTCGGGCCATCACCGGCAACGGCGTCAACGTGCTGGCCATGGGCGCGTTCTACGTGGCCCCCCAGATGGGCTGCGACATCGCCGACGCCTACCTGAACGCCGAGCTGGGGAGCGGCTACGAGTGGTGGCACAACTTCTACGAGTTCCACAAGCTCGCCATCGACGAGCTGGAGGCCTTCGACTACGAGGAATATAAGAAGAACGGCTTCAAGATGAAGCACCTGGGCGACTACCCGCTGACGCTGGACACGAAAGATGATCTCAGGTTCCAGCTTCGCGGGGACGACTGAACATGTTGTTCGGCCCTTGAAGGGCTCAACATAAATCAAAGGAGGACATCATTATGAAGAAGATCCTTGCCCTGTTGGTTGCCGTCATGATGCTCATGACCTGCGCCTCCGCCCTGGCGGACGGCTACGAGATCGTGGTCGTGCCGAAGGACGCCTCCAACCCCTGGTTCGTCCGCATGAACACCGGCGTCGAGGAGTACGCCGCCGCGCATCCCGAGGACACCATCTACCAGAAGGG
>JAFUWR010000100.1 GCA_017471125.1 Clostridia bacterium
TCCTCGGCGGCGACGCCGCGCTGGTGACCCTGGCCGCGGCCAACAGCAGCAGCAACGCCGACTTCATGCGGTACGCCAAGAGCTACTTCGACAGCGCCATGAACGCCATCGCGCTGGCTTACCCGAGCTTCAAGCCCTTCGTGCCGTTCCTGACAGCCCTCAGCGCCGACATCTTCTCCACCGGCGGCAACATCAACGCGCAGGTGCTCAATAAGCTGGATGAGATCGAGGGCAAGATCCAGGAAGCCGAGGACAGCATCAAGCGCAACACCTACGACGTGGTGAGCCTCCAGGCCATCGGCGACAAGTATTCCACCGTGGCGGACAAGGCCGAGCACATCCAGGAGATGATCGGCAACATCGCGGGCAACACCGGCCTCACCGACGCCGAGCGGCTGCAAAAGCTGGCCGACCTGACCGACAACAGCGAGTTCGCGGCGCTGGAATCCGCGATGGACGGCGCGACCCGCTGCTTCACCTCCAACGTCAACGACCTCTTCGAGCGCCAGAGCATCTTCGACGCCGCCTACGCCAAGGCGTGCGGCACGGTGATGTTCTCCAGCGAGGCCATCGACATCTCCATGCCCTACATCGTCCGGCAGTTCGCCGTCTACGCTGCCGCCTACGGCGTCATGAACCAGGTGTACGACGCCCACGAGCAGGTCTACGGCGCAAGCAGCCTCACCGCCACCCGGCAGAAGCAGCTCCAGCGGCTGGGCGGCATCGACCTCAACGGCAAGAAGGTCGACGGCGCCATCGCCGATCAGATCAAGGCGTATCTCTCCCGCGACCGGTATGTCTTCATCAACAAGGGCACAAGCAACATCGCGCTGGATCGCGCCGTCCTCGTCAGGAAATTCGACTTTACCGGGAATGTGAATAGACAGGACCCCCTCAGCGACAGCGAGAAGAACGCCGTCAAATCCGAGATCAGCAGCATCCCCCTGAACGACAAGCAGGTGGAGGCCATATCCAGCTATGCCGGCTCAAAGGGCAGGTGCCTCTTCGATTTCCTCTTTAACGACATGCACTTCGCGCCGCTTAAAAGCGGGTCCGGCAAGCTGGGCAGCGACCCAAGGCCCTTTAAGGACCTTGGCATCTCGAAGGGATTCGATGGTTTACCATTAAATCCCAAAATCAAGCCAAAACCGACGAAGGACGATCCGACGTACATCAATTCCGCCCAATTTACGTTTGCCTACCCACTTAATGAGGAAACGCAGAACTGGTTAAGGCCTTCAAACAGTTCCCGCAAGAAGTACTTCTTGGTCGATGGCAAACAGACGCTCAAATATACCATAGATGACTATAACCGACAGCATTATGTCAAAGCGTATCTTTTGAACGCCCTCAATGTCGGGGCTGAGTACGAGAGGCAAAAGATTATCTACGAGGACTTCAGTAGTGAGAAATGGTATAGCTATATCACAGCGGACATTTGGGTCTTCCAGGGAAGGTAAAAAGGCGTTGGATCTCCAGGCGCGATGACACAAGGGGAGATACAAGGGGACGGTCCTCTGTGTTGCCTCGCATCCCGCGGGCGGACACGGCGGGCCGTCCCGGTGTGTTCACCGCCCGCGGCGGCATGCCTTCCCCTTTCACGTCCCCTTGCCTTCCCCTCTGGGGAAGGTGGCCGAGCGTAGCGAGGTCGGATGAGGTCCCGGGCGGGCGGCGCAACGCCGCCCCTACGACCGCGCGGCAGCCTTGCCTCCCTTGTGCAAAGGGAGGTGGCCGCAGGCCGGAGGGATTGACGCCCCCTCAGTCAGCTTCGCTGACAGCTCCCCCTGCGCAGGGGAGCCTGTCGGGCGCTGACCTCATCCGTCAGCCCTTCGGGCTGCCACCTTCCCCTGAAGGGGAAGGCAAAGAACGACCTCTCTGTCCTGGCCCCGAACGAGCGGACAAGCGAAAAGTGTGGTATAATAAGACCAACACA
>JAFUWR010000101.1 GCA_017471125.1 Clostridia bacterium
GGGGCGTGGGCCTGCTCGAGCGCCTGAACCAATTGTATGCCGAGTACGGCTACTGCCTGAACACCCTGCACAGCTACCAGTTCGAGGGCGCCGCGGGCTTCAGGCGCATGCAGCAGGCCATGGCCGCGCTGCGGGGCGGCGTCGCCGAGGCCGGCGGCCGGAAGGTGGAGGAGCTGCTCGACTACGCCCCCGGCCTGGACGGTTTGCCCAAGGCCGACGTGCTCAAGCTCCTGCTCGAGGGCGGCGCGTCCCTGGTGGTGCGTCCCTCCGGCACCGAGTCCAAGCTCAAGCTCTACGCCTCCGTCTCCGCCAAGGACGAAAAAACCGCCCTCGCGGAGGAGGAGCGGCTGGTCAGGGATATTGAAATGATATTGGGAATCAACGAATGATGACATCGGCCCCGCGGGATCAAACCGCGGGGCCGATGCTTCACGGCCGATGCCTTGCCAGCGCCTTGAGCTGGTCGCGCCTGACGAGGATGTAATTCAGTATCCACACGATGCCCTTTTCATCGTCCACCGTGTAATAGATCCAGAACGCTTCGGACAGGAACCTGCGAACGCCCCGCGAGTGCCAGGGCTCGTCCTGCACGCGCTCATGGCGATAGGGCGTATGATCCAATTTTGCCGCGTCGCTCGCCAGCCGGTCCACGTAGTCGTCGGCGATCTCAGGCACTTGCAGATCGAGGGCAAGGTACTTCCAGATGTCGAACAGATTTTGCTCCGCGTCCGGGGTGACGTACACCTCATAGCGCCTATCCACGTGCCCGACCCCGCTTCATGTCGGCCATGACACTGGACAGGGGCCTCCCCTCGCCGCGGGCCGCCTGGTCATAGCTGTGCTGGAGCATGGCATCCAGCTCCGCCGGGGAGAGCGCGTCCATGCTCGGCAGCTCGTTGGGCAGCGACAGGGAGAACGGCACGCTGTTGGTGTAGATGATCTGCCGATACAGTGCGTTGATGACCACCGACACCGGGATGCCGAGGCGCTGGAGTATGGCCTCCGCCCTGTCCTTGACATCATACTCGACCCGGGCGCTGACCGTCGTGTCCTTGCTCATAGCGACACCACCTTTCACTCCTGATTGTAATACATTTGCCTGCAAATTGCAAGACATTTTTATGTATACGCATCCCCGGTCCATTCCTCATCCGCATGCCAGATGGCGCAATAGTACTCGTCGGCATAGATGAAGAACACGATCTCGCCGTCCTCAGCCCCGTCGACGGAGAACGCGCCGTCCCCCTGGAGGCCATAGAACGCGACGATGCCCTTATACCCGTTGGTGGTACCGGTGCCGCGTTTAAGGTCGGGCGGCTCCTGCACGCGGCCGCACTCGAGGGGCATGCCGTTGAGCGTGATCTCGACGCTCTCGGGCTCCTCCTCGCTGTCCCGGCGGGCGACGCGCAGCGCCTCCTTGAGCAGCTCCCTGGCCCGGGAGGCGTTGAGCCGCGCGCGCAGCTTCTTGTCGTCGTCGTGCATGCCGCAGACGGGCTCGAAGATGCCGTTGTCGCCCCTCACAAGGTACACAGTGCCCCCGGCGGGGCAGATGTTGGCCCGGGCGGGCAGCACCTCGTCCAGCGTGACCATGGCCTCCTCCACCGACCCGGCGTCCCATCGGGACAGGAATTCGATGATGAGGCCGTCGCGGGCGGACTTCATGGCCTGCTCGCAGCCGGTCTTTTGGGAGCGATACTTGAACACCCGCCACGCCGGGACCGCGATGACGACCAGCATCACCGCGATCAGCGCCAGCAGTATCGCCACGGCCCGGTTCACGCCGCCCCTGTGGGCGCGGCGCAGCTTTGTCCATACCTGCTTCATGTGACGGCTCCTACATCGCGGCGTACATGCCGAACATGGCCATGTAGATGGCGATGACGATGAATCCGGCGAAGGCCGCCAGGAACACCAGGATCGACGGCTCCAGCTTGGCCAGCGCGTCGGCGGTGGCCTGCTCCAGCTCCGCGTCGTAGTATTCGGCGGTCATGGTCAGGGTCTGCGCCAGCTCGCCGCTGTCCTCGCCCACCGCCGTCATGTCCACCAATATGTCCGGCAGGCAGTTGGCGTCCCGCAGGCTCTTGCCCAGCGTGTGGCCCTCCTCCAGCTTGGCGGTGATCTTGCCCACCTCCTGGCTGACGAAGTAGTTGCTCATGACGCGGCTGGTGATGGTGACGGACTTGGTCATGGACAGTCCGGCGTTGAGCATCATCGCCATGGTGTTCGCAAACTGGCTCGCGCCGTTCAGCACGGCGATGTTTCCCAGCACCGGCAGCTTCAATTGCAGCTTCGCCAGGTTCGTGCGCCCGTTCTCGGTGTTGCCGTAGAGCTTGAACGCCAGCGCCACCGCCGCGGCCACGCCGATCATCAGAAGATAATACTTCCTGAAGAAATTCGACATGCCGATCAGCATCTGCGTGGGCAGGGGCAGCTCGGCGTCGTAGCTGTCGAAGATGGCGGTGAACGTGGGCACCACGCGCACCATCAGCACGATGACAACCACGATGGCGATGATGAGCACGAACACGGGGTAGATCAGCGCGCCCCGGACCTTGCCCTTCATCTTGCTCTGCTTGCTGTAATGCTTGCTGACCGAGTCGAAGGCGGTGTCCAGGTTGCCGGCCTCCTCGCCGGCGTGGATGGTCTCCAGGAACGTGACGGGCAGCAGCTTCTTGCCCCGCTCCGCGAAGGACACCGACAGCGATCGGCCGGCCTCCACGTCCTTGGCCACCTGCTCCAGCACCCGCTTGAGCGGCTTGTCGGTCATCTTCTCGGCGATCAGCTCCACCGTTCGGGAGATGGAGATGCCCGCCCGCAGGATGACCGAGAACTGGCTGCACATCAGCGTGAACGCCTTGTCGTTGAGCTTGTTGCCGCCGATGTCCAGGCTCAGGAACTGGGCGGCCTTGCCCTTGTCCTTCACCTCGTTGATCTGCAAGACGATGGAGTAGGTCTCCTTGATCTTCGCCACGGCGTCCAGCTCGTTGAAGCCCTCCATGACGCCCGAGACCTTCTTCCCGTCCTTCGACACGGCGGAATATTTATAGGTGGGCAATTCTATTCCCCCTTATCGGTCAGCAGTTCTTCTTGATGTATTCCTCGTCGTGCGAATACCGGATGGCCATTTCCTTGGTGATGAGGCCCTGGCGCACCAGCTTCGTCAGCGCCTGGTCCATGGTCTGGCCGCCGATGGCGACGCTGGTGGCGATGGCGTTGGCGATCTGGGGGGTATTGCCGTTTCGGATGAGGTTGCGGATGGCGTCGGTGACCACCATCATCTCCACGGCCAGGGCGCGGCCGCCGGTCTTCTTGGGGATGAGCTGCTGGGTCATGACGGCCTGGAGCACCATGGAGAGCTGGAGGCGGATCTGGATCTGCATGCCCTCGGGGAACACCTGCACGATGCGGTCCACGGCGTCGGAGGCCGAGCCGGTGTGCAGCGTGCCGAACACCAGGTGGCCGGTCTCGGCGGCGGTGATGGCGGTCTCGATGGTCTCCCGGTCGCGCATCTCGCCGATGAGGATCACGTTCGGGTCCTCGCGCAGGCTGGCGCGCAAGCCGGAGGCGAAGCTCATGGTGTCCTTGCCCACCTCGCGCTGGTTGATGGCGCACTTGTCGGGGGTGTAGATGTACTCCACCGGGTCCTCGAGGGTGACGATGTGGCTCTTGCGGGTGTGGTTGATGTGATCCAAGAGCGCGGCCAGCGAGGTGGACTTACCGGAGCCCGTCTCGCCGGTGACCAGCACGATGCCCTTGTGCAGGTCGGGCAGCTTCATCGCCGCGGGCGGCAGGCCCAGGGTGTCCAGCTTCGGGATGCGGTCGGACAGCAGGCGCAGCGCCACCGACGGCCAGCCCTGCTGCCGGAAGATGTGGATACGGCAGCGGTTGCCCGCGTAGGTGTTCGCCGCGTCCAGCTCGCCCGTGCGCTCGTACTCCGCGTAGGCCTTCGGCGTGCCCGACAGCACCTTCGCGATGTTCACGCAGTCCGCCGAGGTCAGCTTCTCCTCGATCATGTTCTCCAGCTGGCCGTCCTTGCGGTACTTCGGCGGCAGCCCGTAGATCAGGTGGATGTCCGACGCGCCGTCCTGCCGCGCCTTGACCACCATCTGCTCGATCGTCATCATAGGTCGAAAACCTCCAAAGGTCATGATTATAGATCAGATATCCTCATAGATCACCCTCAGTACCTCGTCGCTGGTGGTCTTTCCCTCCTCGACGAGCTTGAGGGCGTTGTCCTTGAGCGACACGAAGCCGCTGTCGGGGGCCTTGAGCAGCTTTTCGATCTCCTCGCGCCCGGCGCCCCTGGCGACGAGGCGTCGCACCTGGACGGACAGGGGGAAGATCTCAAACACGGCGGTACGGCCGCGGTAGCCGGTGTCGAAGCACTCGGGGCAGCCCGCGCCGCGGTAGAACGTGCGCCCGGGCCTGGGCGTCAGGCCCAGCTCGGTCTGCTCGTCCTCGGAGGGCTCGTAGGACC
>JAFUWR010000102.1 GCA_017471125.1 Clostridia bacterium
GAGCATGACGTTGGCCTGGTCGATCTTGGTCTTGACCTGCTCGCGCATGGCGCTGTTGACGTTGGACATGATGACGACGAACTCGTCGCCGCCCAGCCGGAACACCAGGTCGGTGGCGCGGAAGCTGTACCGAAGCACCTCCGCCACGCGCTTGAGCACCAGGTCGCCCACGTCGTGGCCGTAGGTGTCGTTGATGCCCTTGAACCGGTCCACGTCCACCAGCAGCAGCGCGTTTCTGGACATGTCCAGGTCGTGGCGCATGAAGTCGTAGGCGCTGCGGTTGTAGAGGCCGGTCAGCGCGTCATGCATGTTGCCGTAGGTCAGGCGCTCGTGGGTGCGGCGGTTCTCCTCGAAGATGGCGTTGTAGGTCTCGGCCACGAACCGCAGCTCCTCCGCGCCGGCGGGGGCGACGGTCTCCCGGGCCAGCATCTGCTCCACCATGCGGCTGAGGGGCCGCCGTATCCAGTTGTAGATGTACACGACGATCACCAGCACCACGAACAGCATCAGCAGGGTCAGGACCGTCTGGGTCACCAGCAGCCCGTTCATGCGCCGCCCGGACAGGGTGCGCTCGGCGTTGGAGATGTCGATGAGCTCCTGGGTGCACAGGGACGTGTTCTGCCGGATCTGGGCCTTGTAGGTCTCGTAGGCGCTGCCGAACACCAGCTCCACCGCCAGGTCGCGCTTGCCCTCCGGCGTCAGCGCCCGCTGCTCCGGGGTCAGCTCCACGGCGTTCAGCACCTCCGGCACGCGGGCGGGGTCGTATTCGCCGGTGTCGAGGACGCAGCGCATGGCGAGGTATTCGTGCTCCATCAGCTCGTTGGACAGCGTCAGCGCCGCGGTCAGGTGGCTGAGCGCCGGGGTGTCGCGGCCCTCCAGCAGCGCCCGCACGCTCTCCACCGCCTTGTCCCGGCGGCGGGTGACCTCGGCCTCCTCGAAGTACGCCTCGAGGTACTTGAAGTCCCCGGTGACCACGAAGCTGCGCACCGAGTCCGTCAGGCTGTCCGAGCCGATCTCGAGGTTGGTGGCCGACTGCTGGGCCAGGATGTAGCGCTCGCTGGCCTGCTCCATGCGCAGGTAGCCCCGGGTCACCATCGTGTCCGCGGCGTACAGCCCCAGGGCGGCGATCAACGCCGCCAGCAGGAACGCCACGCTGGCCTTGCGCATGGGGATGTTGAGCCTCTCGCTCAGGCGCCGAAGCCACGACGGGCGCTCCTTCCCCTCGGCCTCGCGCCTGGACGCCTGCGCCTCCACCGGCGCGACGACGGCTGCCTTGGCCGCCTCGAGGAACGGCTCGAACTTCTCCGCGGGCACCGGCGGCGAGAAGTAATACCCCTGCACGATGTCCGCGCCCAGCGCCTTGAGCGCCTTCAACTGCTCCTCGGTCTCCACGCCCTCGGCCACCACCGGCGCGGACAGGTGCCGGGCGATGTCCACGATGATGCCCAGCATCTCCAGGTTCTTCTCCTCGGCGAAGGCGGTCTGTATGAACTTCATGTCCAGCTTGAGCACGTCGATGGGCAGCGTGGACAGCATGTTCAGCGACGAGTAGCCGGTGCCGAAGTCGTCCATCTCCACCAGGAAGCCCATGGCCCGCAGGCGGCGGACGGTCTCGATGATCTGGTCGGCGTCCTCGGCGTAGGCGGACTCGGTGACCTCGAGGTGCAGGTCCCCGGCCTCGAGGCAGCTCTCCTCCAGTATGCCCAGCAGCGTATAGACGATGTTGCGGTCGCTCATGTCCACCCGGGACACGTTCACCGACACGGGCACGGTGTGGCCCAGCGCGTCCTTCCAGACCCGTATCTGCCGCGCGGCCTCCCGCCAGACATAGTGGTCCAGGGTCTGTATGAGGCCGTTGTCCTCGAACAGCGGGATGAACACGCCGGGGCTGATGAACCCCAGCTCCGGGTGGATCCAGCGCACCAGCGCCTCCGCGCCGCACAGCACGGGCTTCTCCGGACGGATGTCGAACTTGGGCTGGAAGTAGACCTTGAACTGCTTCTGCTCGATGGCGGCGGGGAAGTCCTCGATGAGCTGCATGGAGTACAGCTCGGCCTTGTGCAGGGTGTCGTCGTAGACGCCGATGTTGCGGGTGAAGCTGGAGCGCACGGTATCCGCGGCCATCTTCGCCCGGTCGAAGCGGCGCTCGAGATCGAGGGACTTGTCCACGTTGGAGTACACGCCCATGCGCAGCCGCACGCGGTTGCCGGTGTCCTGCTCCCCCGCCAGGCCCTGGGAGGCGCTGTCCAGTATGGCCTTGTAGTCCTCCCGATGGGGACAGTAGACCTGGAAGATGTCGGCCTCCCGGCGGCAGACGATGCCGCCCGCGTCGTGGACCATCGCCCGGGCCTTCTCGCCCACCCGGCGCAGCACGTCGTCGGCGTAGGCGCGACCGTAGCGCTCGTTGATGGTGCCGAAGTGGTTGATGTCCAGTATGATGGCGTCCATCTCCACGTCCGGGTGACGCTGGTCGAACTGCTCGGCGTAGCTGTAAAAGAACTCCCGGTTGTAGAGCCCGGTGAGCTGGTCGCGCTCGGTGGACTGGATGATCTTCCGGCTCTCGAAAAGCTCGATGGTGCGCCGCGCCCGGGCCAGGATGACCCCCGGCGCGGGATAGGGCTTCTGGATGAAGTCGCTGGCCCCGCTGTCGAGGCAGTCGATCTCCTGAGCCCTGTCCCCGGACGCCACGATGACCGGGATGTCCTGGTACCCCGGCTCCGCCACGATGCGCCTGAGCACGTCCATGCCCGACATCCCGGGCAGGATCAGGTCCAGCATGACCAGCGAGAGCGCGTCCCTGTTGGCGCTGAGCAGCTCGAGCGCCGTCGCGCCGTCCTCGGCGTAGAGCACGTCGTATTCCCGCGACAATATCTCGCCCAGCAGCGCCCGGTTGATGGCCTCGTCCTCCACCACCAGGATGCGCCGCTTCGTCCCGTCGGACTGAAATGCCGTTTGCGCGTTGCGCATAGCCTACCCTCTCCTTGGTCTGGGTCCTTGTGTTGATCTGTGTTGATGGACCTCATCCGTCTTGCGCTCCGCGCAATCCACCTTCCCCAAAGGGGAAGGCTTTTGGGCCGTTCTCCATGCCTTCCCCTTTGGGGAAGGTGGCATTTGCGCAGCAAATGACGGATGAGGTCCCCCTACGGGCGCTGGGGGCAGCGCCCCTACGCCGTCCTCACTAATCCCTAATCCCTAATCCCTAATCCCTATTCCCTAATCCCTGTTCCTCCGCCTCCCCGATCAGCTCCTCGAGGGTCTGGTAGAGGTGGTCGGGCTCCACGGTGTCCTGGCCCCGAACGAGCGGACAAGCGAAAAGTGTGGTATAATAAGACCAACACA
>JAFUWR010000103.1 GCA_017471125.1 Clostridia bacterium
AAGGTCAAGTTCATCTACGGCGTGCTGGAAAAGCAGTTCTATCATTATTATGAGATCGCCGAGCGCAAGCGCGGCATCACCGGCGAGATCATGCTCCAGATGCTCGAGCAGCGCCTGGACAACGTGGTCTTCCGCATGGGCTTCGCCAGCACCCGCCGCGAGGCGCGCCAGCTGGTGAATCACGGCCACTTCACCGTGAACGGCAAGCGCTGCAACATCCCCTCCGCGCTGGTCAAGCCCGGCGACGTGATCGCCGTGCGCCAGAAGAGCCAGGCCTCCGAGAAGTTCAAGGGCCTGCTGGAGGAATACGGTAAGAAGACCGTGCCCCAGTGGATCGAGAAGCAGGCGGATGCCTTCGAGGGCAAGATCGCCGCGATGCCGAACCGCGAAGATATTGACTATGAGGTTTCCGAGAACCTGATCGTCGAGCTGTACTCCCGCTAATTGCTGTTTGTGACAGTCAATAGCCATGCGTTCCGCGGGCAAGCTACAGACCGGCTCGCGGAACACAGGGCAAGCAACGCCCTTGCGAGCATTTCGCAACGGCGAAAAGGAGAGGAGGAAACGCTGAGTGATCGATCAAATCGAAAAGCCCAAAATTGAACGTGTGGAAGTCGGCGAAAACAACCGCTATGGCAAGTTTGTCGTCAATCCTTTGGAGCGCGGCTTCGGCCAGACTCTGGGCAACTCTCTGCGCCGCGTGCTGCTGAACTCGCTGCCCGGCGTGGCCGCGACGAGCGTCCGCATCGAGGGCGTTCAGCATGAGTTTTCGACCGTTCCCGGCATGAAGGAAGATGTCGCCGAACTGATCCTGAACATCAAGCTTCTCTCTGCGAAACTCTTCACGGAGCAGCCCAAGACTGTCTCCATTGATGCGCACGGTCCCTGCGAGATCACCGCGGGCGACATCAAGGCGGACGACGAGGTTGAAATCGTCAACCCCGAACTGCACATCGCAACGCTTTCCGAGGGCGGCCACCTGCAGTGCCAGATCACCCTCGAAAAGGGAAGAGGCTATGTCTCCGCAGAGCGGAACAAGCAGCTCGCAATGGAACGCAACAAGGTCGCCGGCATGCCCATCGGCGTGATCCCGGTCGACAGTATATTCACCCCCATTCGCAAGGTGAGCTATTCCGTCGAGGACACCCGCGTGGGCCAGGTCACCGACTATGACAAGCTGACCATCGAGGTGTGGACCAACGGCAGCATCCTGCCCAAGGAGGCGCTGGCCTCCGCGGCGCAGATTTTGACCAACAACATGCGCCTGTTCATCGACCTGACGGTGAACGTGGTGCGGGTGGACTACAACGAGCCCGAGATCGACGACAAGTCCAAGGTGCTCGAAATGACCATCGAGGAGCTGGACCTCTCCGTCCGCGCCTTCAACTGCCTCAAGCGCGCCGGCATCAACACCGTGGCGGAGCTGGTGCAGCGCAACCAGGAGGACATGATGAAGGTCCGCAACCTCGGCAAAAAGTCGCTTGAAGAAGTGGAGCAAAAGCTCATCGCTCTGGGCCTCTCCCTCAAGACAAGCGAGGAGTAAACCCTTTCGATAACAACCATCAAGGGAGGAACCATAAATGGCCAATCGCAAGCTGGGTCGGCCGACCGACCAGAGGATGGCGATGCTCCGCAACCAGGTCACCAACCTGATCTGGTATGGCAGGATCGAAACCACTCTCGCGCGCGGCAAGGAAGTTCAGTCGCTGGCTGAGCATCTGGTGACCATCGCCATGCGCCAGTGTGATAACACCATCGAAGTGACCAAAAAGCACATGAACGACAAGAAGCAGGTCGAGGAGCTGACCGTGCAGAACGACAGCCCCGCCCGTCTGGCCGCCCGCCGTCAGGTCATGCGCTATCTGTATGACATCCCCGCCATCCAGAACGTGAAGGGCGAGGAGACCAAGGAAGAGTTCAAGAAGCGCCAGAAGGACGTCAAGCACCAGGTCGTGGAGAAGCTCTTCCGCGAGATCGCGCCGAAGTACAAGAAGCGCGCTGAGGAAAAGGGCCAGGGCGGCGGCTACACCCGCATCGTCAAGAAGGGCCCCCGTCGCGGCGACGCCGCCGAGATGGTCATCCTCGAGTTCGTCTGATCGTCACCTACCCATAGACCCGCCGGGCATCCGCCCCGGCGGGCCATTTTTTGTGCCAAAATATCCCCCCCGGGGGCTTGTGCCGCGCCCGGCCCTGTATTATCATATCAAAGGATCACCGAGGATAGGGAGGGCGTGCGGATGCTGCTGGATCAGGTCGCGGCCTATTGGGACAGGCGCGCCGAGGGCTATTCCATGACCGTACACGAGGAGCTGGCCGGCCCGGTCGGGGCGTTCCTCGAGGACGCGCTGCGGGACGCGCTGCCCCCGGGCGACGGCCTGGACTGCCTGGACATGGGCTGCGGGCCGGGGTTCTTCACGATCCTGCTGTACCGCCTGGGGCACCGGCCGACCTCCGCCGACTATTCCCTCGAGATGCTGGAGCGCGCCCGCGCCAACTGCGCCGAGGCGGGCTACGCGGCGCGGACCGTGCAGGCGGACGCCCAGGCCCTGCCCTTCGGGGACGCGACATTCGACTTCGTCTGCTCCCGCAACCTGGTGTGGGACCTGGAGCGGCCCGAGCGGGCCTACGCCGAGTGGCTGCGGGTGCTGAAGCCGGGCGGGCGGCTGCTGGTGTGCGACGGGAACCACTACCTGCACTACTACAACGCCGACTACCGCGCGGCCTGGGAGCGCGACCAATGCCGCACCCACGACACCCGCGGCGTCGATCCCAAGCCCATCGACGACATCGCCCGGGACCTGCCGCTGTCCCGGCAGCTTCGCCCGGAGTGGGACGTGGCGACGCTCTCGGGGATGGGCCTCGCGGACATCCGGGTCTCGCGCTTTGGCAAGACCTTCCTCGAGCCCCTCGCGGGCACGGGCGGCGCGCTGACCATGAACTTTATCCTCCGGGGCACAAAAAACGTGTAAAATATATTGCAATCCCCATAGGTTTATGCTATTATAAAGAAAAGCTGTTGTAAGTTGGCTCGAACGAACCCGCTTCGGTCCTGCCATTAAAAGGGAATCGGGTGAAAATCCCGGACTGTCCCGCAACTGTGATCGGGTGCCGTCCATCGGATGCCACTGGCGAAGGCTGGGAAGGCGATGGACGGCGATACCCGTAAGTCAGGAGACCTGCTTACAGCATATATCCACTCTGCCACGATGGATGACAGCGGATATACATATCAACGACATGCGAAAGCATGCCTGTTTCGTTAATGTATATCAAAGCGCTGTCTCCATCGTGGGGCAGCGCTTTTTTCAAAGGATGATATTATGAAGAAGTACGTGGTGAAGCGCATACTGTTTGTCATCCCCATCATGCTGATCCTGTCGTTTCTGACCTTCGCGCTGACCTACCTCTCCCCGTCGGACCCGGCGGCGCTGTACTTCGAGAGCCGCAACATCCACCCGGAGGAGGGCCAGATCGAGGCCATGCGGGAGGAGATGGGCCTGAACGACCCGCTGCTGGTGCGCTACGGCAGGTGGCTGGCGAACGTGCTCCACGGCGACCTGGGCACCTCGTACTTCTACTCCACGCCGGTGATGGAGGAGATGCTGAAGCGCATCCCCAACACGCTGATGCTGGCCGGGGCCACGGTGCTGATGACGGTGCTGCTGGCGGTGCCGCTGGGCATCGTCACGGCGGTGTACCAGAACCGGTGGATCGACTATCTGCTGCGGTTCATCTCCTTCTTCGGGGTCTCCATGCCGTCGTTCTGGGTGGGCACGCTCCTGATGTACTTCTTCGGCGTGAAGCTCCACATGCTGCCCATCATGGGCAGCGGCGACCTCCAGCACCTGATCCTGCCCGCCATGACGCTGACCTTCTGGATGACCTCGGTGTACATCCGCCGGGTGCGCGGCAGCATGCTGGAGGAGATGAACAAGGACTACCTCACCGGCGCGGTGGCCAAGGGCATCCCGCGCAGCCACGCGATATTGAAGCAGGTGCTGCCCAACTCGCTCTTAGCGGTGGTGACGATGTTCGGCATGTCCATCGGCAGCCTGATGGGCGGCGCGACCATCGTGGAGACCATCTTCGAGTGGAAGGGCATCGGCATGATGGCGGTCAAGGCCATATCGGTGCAGGACTTCCCGGTGATACAGGGCTACGTGCTGTGGATGGCGTTCATCTACGTGTTCATCAACCTGATCGTGGACCTGCTCTATGAGGTGCTCGATCCGAGGATACGCTTGACTGGAAAGGGGGCAAAGCGATGAACCGCAGCATGGTCAAGAAGGCCCTCCGCAACCCGCAGTTCATGCTCCTGCTGGTCCTGGCGATCGTCCTGATACTGATCCCCATCCTCGCGCCGGTGATCGCGCCCCACGACCCCTTGCAGGAGGACTTTGCCAACTTCATGATCTCCGGCTCCCGGGAGTACCCGCTGGGCACCGACCAATTGGGCCGCTGCCTGCTGTCGCGGCTCATCTGGGGGGCGCGGCCCTCGATGCTGGTGGTGTTCGTGGTGGTGGCCATCGTGGCGACGGTGGGCATCGTCATGGGCATCACGGCGGGCTGGATCGGCGGCTGGGTGGACACGCTGCTGTCGAGGTTCACGGACATCGTTGTGGCGATACCGTCCACCGTGTTCGTCATCGCGCTGGTCAGCGTGCTGGGCCCGGGCCTCAAGAACACCATCATCGCCATGTCGCTGGTGGGCTGGACCGAGTACATGCGCGTCACCCGGGCGCTGGTGATGTCCATCAAGAACAACACCTTCACCGAGGAGGCGCGGCTGGGCGGCCTGCCCGAGGGCCAGCTCATCCACCGCAACATCGTGCCGAACATCATGCCCTACCTGCTGGTGAACATCACCCAGGACATCGGCGCGAACCTGCTGACCCTGTCGGGCCTGTCGCTGCTGGGCCTGTCGTCCCAGCCGCCCACGCCGGAGTGGGGCTTCATGCTCTCCCAGGGGCGGCAGTACATCCAGACCGCGCCGTGGCTGATCGTTTACCCCGGCCTGGCCATCGTGCTGAACGTGGTGATCTTTAATCTGTTGGGAGACAGTTTAAGGGACATTTTGGACCCTCGCTACGAGCGGCCCAGAAGAAAGAGGAGGAAGTTGAAAACATGGTTAGAAACAGACTGATCGCGACCCTGGTTGCCCTGATCCTGGTTTGCGGCCTCATGGCCGGCGCGTCCGGCGCCTTCGCCGAGGGCAAGCACCTGAACGCCGCCATCTACTGGTTCGGCACGAGCCTCGACCCCGCCACCGAGTACGACGGCTGGACCACCAGCCGCGCCGGCATCACCGAGACCCTGGTCACCGTCAACGAGAACTACGAGCTGGTGCCCCAGCTTGCGGATTCCTGGGAGCAGATCGACGAGCTCACCTGGAAGCTGCACATCCGCGAGGGCGTCACCTTCCACAACGGCAAGCCCGTGGACGGCGAGGCCGTGAAGAAGAGCTTCGAGCGCGCCATGTCCATCCAGGAGCGCGCCGTCACCGCCGCCAAGCTGGACAGCATCGAGGCCGACGGCCAGGATGTCATCTTCCACACCTCCGTGCTGAACGCCGCCTTCCTGGCCAGCATCTCCGAGCCGCTGTACTCGATCATCGACGTGGACGCGGACACCGACCCCAAGAGCTGCCCCATCGCCACCGGCCCCTTCATGGTGAAGGACTTCGAGGTGGACACCTTCATCGAGATGGAGTCCTATGACGGCTACTGGAACGGCCCGTCCCAGATCGACACCGTGACGCTCAAGTGTATCGCGGATGACTCCACCCGCGCCCTGGCCATCCAGTCCGGCGAGATCGACCTGATGCAGCGCGTCGGCGCCAACGACGTGGACACCTTCAAGGACAACCCCAACTACACCATCTACAACACCCTGGGCGCGCGCACCCGCATCGTGGTGCTGAACTTCGGCAACGAGTTCCTGGCCGACATCAACGTCCGCCGCGCCCTGGCCGCCAGCATCAACTACGACGCGCTGGTCATGATCCTGGGCGACACCGTGGGCGTGGCCGGAGCTCCCTATCCGTCCAGCTCCCCCTACGGCTACGACACCCTGGACGTGCAGCACTACGACCCCGAGGCCGCGGCCCAGTACCTGGCCGACGCGGGCTTCGCGGATTCCGACGGCGACGGCTACATGGACAAGGACGGCAACAAGCTGACCCTCAAGATCAACTACGCCAACGCCGCCTACACCGTCATGCTGGAGGCCGTGCAGGCCATGAGCAAGCAGAGCGGCATCGACCTGCAGCTCAACCTCGTGGACAGCATCATGGAGATGACCCAGGGCCAGGTGGGCTTCGATATCGTGGTCACCAACTGGCAGGTGCTCTCCACCGGCGATCCCCAGTGGTTCCTGGAGAGCCAGTACCGCACCGGCGCGGCCAACAACGGCGGCCACTACTCCAACCCCGAGCTGGACGCCATCGCCGACAAGCTGGCCCAGACCACGGACGTGGACGAGCGCGTGGCCGTGACCATCGAGGCCGAGAAGATATTGCTGGACGACGTGGCCTCCATCTACCTAGTGGGCGAGACCAATTTCGTCCTGTCCAGCAGCAAGGTCGGCAACGTGACCCCCTATCCCATCGACTATTACTTCCTGGATGCGGGGATCACGGTGGAATAACCTGTTCGGGCGGCGGGCCATCCCGCCGCCCTGAATAAAAAGAGGGCGTGCGCATGGAAATACTCAGGGTCAACAACTTTTCCGTCACCTACGACGGGGAGCACAACGCCGCGGATCACGTGTCCTTCTCGATGGAGCAGGGGGACATCGTGTGCATCGTCGGCGAGAGCGGCAGCGGCAAGTCCACGGTGCTGCACGGCGTGCTGGGCCTGCAATCCCCCGGCGCGGTGAGCAAGGGCCGGGTGACGCTGTTCGGCAGCGACCTGTCGAAGCTGAGCAAGGCGGAGCTGATGAAGCTGCGGGGCGAGCAGGTGGCGATGATCTTCCAGGACACCGGCCGCTATCTGAACCCCATCTCCCGGGTGGGGCGGCAGTTCGACGCCTTCCTGCGGTATCACGTGCGCATGAGCGACGACGAGCTGCACGCCCTGGAGAAGGACATGCTGCAAAGGGTGCATTTGCAGGACGTGGACCGCGTGCTGAGCGCCTATCCCTTCGAGCTGTCCGGCGGCATGCGGCAGCGCGTGGGCATCGCCATGGCGATGGCGCTGAAGCCCAAGCTCCTGCTGGGCGACGAGCCCACCTCCGCGCTGGACGTGACCGTGCAGGCCCAGGTGGTGCGCCAGATGATGGACCTGCGGGACAAGTACGGCACCTCCCTGCTGATCGTCACCCACAACATGGGCGTCGCGGCGTACATGTCGGACTATCTGGGCGTCATGCAGCGCGGCAGGCTGGTGGAGTGGGGCCGGACCGAGGACGTCATCCGCGACCCGCAGACCGACTACACGCGCAAGCTGTTGAAGTCCGTCATCGGCTTAAACGACGCGCGATTGAAGGGGGCGGCGGTATGAGCAACGCGCCGGTATTGGAGATCAGGCATCTCTCGAAAGCCTTCCCCGGCAAGAACGGCGAGGATTTCTACGCCGTCCGGGACGTGTCCTTCGCCATCGAACGGGGCGACAGCCTGGGCCTGGTGGGGGAGAGCGGCTGCGGCAAGTCCACCATCGCCCGCATGATCACCAAGCTCACCGAGCCCACCGAGGGCGAGATATTGCTGGACGGGGCCGACATCACCCACATCCCCCAGCGGCGCTGGAAGGCCGAGGTGTTCCGCAAGGTGCAGATGGTGTTCCAGGACCCCTACGGCGTTTTCAGCCCCCGCATGCCCATCGGCACCTTCCTGGAGGAGGGGCTGGTGTTCCACGGCATCATGGGCCGCCGGGAGGCCCGGGCCGAGGCCAGGCGGCTCATGGACCTGGTGGAGCTGCCGTCCGACCTGCTGGACCGCCTGCCCCATCAGCTCTCCGGCGGCCAGCAGCAGCGCGTGGTCATCGCCCGGGCCATCTCCATCAAGCCCAGCCTGCTGATATTGGACGAGGCCACCTCCGCGCTGGACGTGTCCGTGCAGGAGGGGGTGCTGCGGCTGCTGATGGACCTGCAAAAGGAGCTTCACCTGACCTACCTGTTCATCGGCCACGACTTGGCCGTGGTGCGCAGCATCACCGACCGCATCGCCGTGATGTACGCGGGGCATCTGGTGGAGGCGCTGGAGAGCGAGGACCTGGCAAACCAGGCCGCGCACCCCTACACCGAGAAGCTGCTGGGGTCGGTGTTCTCCCTGGACGACAAGGGGAAGAAGGACATCGAGCTGGAGAGCTTCAGCCTCGCGGACGCCTCCCGGAGCGCCGGGTGCCCCTTTGCCCACCGCTGCGGCAGGGCCGTGGCCGCGTGCGGGCAGGCGATCCCGCCCGACGTGCGCCTGGGCCCGAACCACGTGGCCCGATGCGGACGATTGAGGTAAATCGCCGGGATTTGAACATGCGACGGATATGCTACAACATATTATGTTAAAAGACTTAGGTTGGCAACAATTCGTTAAATGTTTATTGAGGCGCTTGTAACTTGCAATTGTGACGAATGTATGCTATAATAATAGTGCAATCCTCAAACTGTGCCTCCGGGCGGTCGATTTCTCGCCCCCGCGACGATCTGCCGCCCGCCCTGGCACGATGTTTGAGCGATCGCAATTTTTTTGACAAAATATGGGATCGGGAACGGGCACATGAGCCGCCGCAGTTTCTGGTCCCTCATTCCTATGTGGGGGAGGGTCCGTATGCGATTCATGCTGGCGGGCGTGTCCAGCGGCTGCGGCAAGACCACCGCGACGCTGGCGATGCTCAGGGCGCTGAGCGCCCGGGGCCTGCGGGTCGCGCCGTTCAAGTCGGGGCCGGATTACATCGACCCCGGCTTTCATCGCGTGGCCTGCGGGCGGGTGTCCCACAATTTGGACGAGTGGCTGTGCTCCCCGGAGGCGGTGAAGCGCATCCTCCAAATCGGCGCCCGGGACGCCGACGTGGCTGTCGTCGAGGGGGCCATGGGCATGTACGACGGCGCGGGCAGCGACTCCCGCTGCTCCGCCTGGTCCCTGTCCCGGCACACCGGCACGCCGGTGGTGCTGGTGGTGGACGCCTCCGGCAGCGCGGCCAGCGCCGCGGCCACCGCGCTGGGATTTTTGAAGTACAGGGACGACAGCGGCATCGCGGGCGTGTTCGTCAATCGCGTGTCCGGCGAGCGCCACTTCGAGCTGGTGCGGGAGGCCATGTCGGCCATCGGCCTGCCCTGCGTGGGCTGGATGCCCAAGGACAAGCTGCTGCACATGCCCGACCGCCACCTGGGGCTGGTGCCCGTGGAGGAGCGGCCCGACGTGCAGGCGCAGATCGAGCGGGCGGCGGGGGAGATCCACATCGACATGGACGCGCTGACCGCCATCGCCCGCCGTGCCGAGAAGATCGACATCTCCCCGACGGCGTTCCCGCGCACATTCGAGGGCAAGCGCATCGGGCTGGCGAAGGACGCGGCGTTCACGTTCACCTATGAGGCGAACCTCATCGCCCTGCGGGAGATGGGCGCGGAGCTGGTGGAGTTCTCGCCGCTTAAAGACGCCGCCCTGCCGGACGGCCTGGACGCGCTGTATGTGCCGGGCGGCTTCCCAGAGGTGTTCGAGGCCGAATTGCGAGCCAACCTGCCCATGACGGCAAGCGTCAAAGACGCCGTCGAGGGCGGGCTCAAGGTCTACGCCGAGTGCGGCGGCATGCTGTATCTTTCGATGATCGGGGCCATCCCCGTGCAGTGGCGCATGACCGACCGGCTCCAGCGGTTCGGCTACGTGACCGTGACCGACGGGGACGGGTACAGATTCCCCGCCCACGAGTTCCACCACTCCGTCACCGAGTCGGCGCTGCCGAAGCGCTTCACGGTGGAGAAGCGGGGGAACGCCTACCCCGAGGGCTACGTCTACAAAAACGCGCTGGCGGGCTACCCGCACATCCACTTCTTCGAGCGGCCGGAGCTGGCGGAAAGGTTGTTCCTATGACGGTATTTCACGGCGGGGACGTCTGGCAGGGCGCGACGCCCGAGGCGTACCTGGACTTCTCCGCCAACCTGAACCCCGAGGGGCCGCCGGACTGGGTGGTCGAGGCGATGGGCGCGGGCCTGGAGCGGGCGCGGTTCTATCCCGACCTGGAGGGCCGCGCGGCGCGGCGGGGCATGGCCGGGCACCTGGGGCTTGACGAGGCGTGCGTGCTGGTCACCTCCGGCGGCATCGAGGCCGCGGCGCTGGCGGCGCGGCTCCCCGGGCGGCACGTGATCGCCCAGCCCACCTTCCAGGAGTACGGTCACCTTTGCGGCGATTTCGACACCATAGAGGTAGAAAAGTTACATGAGTACCCGTTTTCTGACCGTGAAAATGTGTGGATATGTAACCCAAATAATCCCACGGGAGCGGCCGTCCCCCGGGACACGCTGCTGGCCCTGCTTCAGCGGGCCAGGGCTGCGGGCGCGCGGCTGATCGTGGACGAGGCCTTCATTGAGTACTGTTTTGAGCATTCAGTGGCCGACAAAGTGGCCGATGATCCGGCGCTGATCGTCCTCGGCTCGCTGACGAAGATACTGGCCATCCCCGGCATCAGGCTGGGTTACATGGCCGCCCACCCGGATGTAATCGGACGCATCGGCGGGGACCTGCACCCGTGGCGGGTCAACTGCGTGGCCGAGGCCGTCGCCGCCGCCCTGCCGGGGCACCGGGCCGACTTCGACGCCATCCGCAGGCGCAACGACGTCCGCCGGGAAATGTTCGCCCGGGACCTCGCGGCCCTGGGCGTCAGGGTCTATCCCTCAAACGCCAACTTCCTGCTGTGCGACTTCGGCCGCGACATGCGCCCGACCATCGCGGCGCTGCGCGAAAAGCGCATCCTGCTCCGGCCCTGCGGCATGTTCCCCGGGCTGACCCACGGCCACGTGCGGCTGTGCGTGCGGACGGAGGCGGAGAACCGGCGGCTGATCGAGGCGCTTCGGGAGAGCGTCTGAAAGGAGGCGCAACATGCGCGGAAAGGTCATCATGCTCCAGGGCACCGGCTCGTCGGTGGGCAAGTCGATGCTGTGCGCGGCGCTGTGCCGCATCTTCAAGGAGGACGGGCTGAAGGTCGCCCCGTTCAAATCGCAGAACATGGCGCTGAACAGCTTCGCCACCAGGGAGGGGCTGGAGATGGGCCGCGCCCAGGTGGTGCAGGCCCAGGCCGCGGGGGTGGAGCCGTCGGTGGACATGAACCCGATACTGCTCAAGCCCACCTCGGACCGCAAGAGCCAGGTCATCGCCCTGGGCAAGCCCATCGGCAACATGACCGCCGTGGAGTACCACCATTACAAGCCCAACCTGCGGCAGATGGTCAAGGAGACCTACGACCGCCTGGAGGCGCAAAACGACGTGGTGGTCATCGAGGGCGCGGGCAGTCCCGCCGAGATCAACCTGCGGGAGGGCGACCTGGTCAACATGTGGATGGCCGAGGCCGCCGACGCGCCGGTGCTGCTGGTGGGCGACATCGACCGGGGCGGCGTGTTCGCGGCGCTGTACGGCACGGTCATGCTGCTGGAGCCGGAGGAGCGCGCCCGCATCAAGGGCATGATCGTCAACAAGTTCCGCGGCGACGTGGCCATATTGGAGCCGGGGCTTCGCATGATCGAGGAAAAGCTGGGCATCCCCGTGGTGGGCGTGGTGCCCTGGACCGACGCCGACATCGAGGACGAGGACAGCGTGTCCGAGCGCCTGCTGGGCGTCAGCGGCCACGGCGAGATCACCGTGGCGGTGGCGCGGCTCAAGCACATCTCCAACTTCACCGACTTCCAGGCGCTGTCGCTGCACCCCGGCGTCACGCTGAGATACGCCACCCGCCCCCAGGACTTCGAGGGCGCGGACGTGGTCATACTGCCCGGCACCAAGAACACCATCGACGACTTGATCGACCTGAAGAACCGCGACATGATCGCGCCCATCGTGCGCCACGCCCGGAGCGGGAAGCTGCTCATCGGCGTGTGCGGCGGCTACCAGATGCTGGGCACGCTGCTGCGCGACCCCCACGGCGTCGAGTCCGCCGCGCCCGAGGTGGCGGGGCTGGGGCTGCTGGACATGGAGGTCACCTTCGAGCCCGAAAAGCGCACCGTCCAGGCCAGGGGCACGCTGACCGACGCCGTGGACTGGCTCGCGCCGCTGAACGGCACGGAGGTCGAGGGCTACGAGATCCACTCCGGCGTCAACACCTTCGGGGACGGCGCGAGGTTCTGGATGGGGCCGGACGGGGCCTGCAACGACAGGGGCAACGTGCTGGGCACCTACCTCCACGGCCTGATCGACGACGGCAGCCTCGCCGACGCCGTGGTCCGCCGCGCCAGGGCGCTCAAGGGCCTGCCCGAACAGCCCGTCTCCGCCGAGGAGGCGCGGGTCAATATGGCCGCCTATCGCGAGGAGCAGTTCGATAAGCTCGCCCGGGCCGTGCGGGAGAGCCTGGACATGGACAGGGTCTATCGCATATTGAAGGGACTGGATTGACATGCCCGCGCACATCCTCGCGCTGCTGTGCGGCGCGCTCATGGACCTGATCGTGGGCGACCCGGAGTGGTTCTACCATCCGGTGCGGCTGATCGGGAAGTACATATCGTTCGCGGAGAGACGCGCGAAAAAAGGCGACCCGCCGTCCGAGGTATTGAGACGGCGGGCGATCCTCGTGGCGTGCTCCACGGTGCTCATCACGGCGGCGGTCACCTGGGGGATACTGCGCCTGCTTCGGCGGCTGGGCTTCTGGCCCTGGTTCGTCGGCATGGCGCTGATCAGCTGGATGTGCCTGTCGGCGCGGAACCTGGCCGACGAGGCCGAGGGCGTGCGCCGGGCGCTGGACGAATCGCTGGAGGCGGGCCGGAAGCGCGTGGGCCGCATTGTGGGGCGCGACACGGCGAACCTGTCCCGGCGGGAGATCATCTGCGCCACGCTGGAGACGGTGGCCGAGAACCTGTCCGACGGCGTGATCTCGCCGATGCTGTGGCTGGCCCTGGGCGGGCCGGTGCTGGGCATGGCCTTCAAGGCCGCGAGCACATTGGACTCGATGATCGGCTATATGGACGAGAAGTACCGGGACGTGGGCTGGTTCGCGGCGCGGGCCGACGACGTGTGGAACTACATCCCAGCCCGCCTGACGGCGCTGATGATGTGCCTGTGCGCGTTCCCGCTGGGGCTGGATGGCAGAGCCGCGTTCCGCATCGTGCTGCGCGACCACCGAAACCACCTGTCCCCCAACTGCGCCTGGCCCGAGGCCGCCGCGGCGGGGGCGCTGGGCGTGCAGCTGGGCGGCACCCACGAGTACTTCGGCAAGACCGTGGTCAAGCCCACCATCGGCGACGACACCCGCCCGCCGGAGGGGGAGGACATCCGGCGGCTGAACCGGCTCATGTTCGCCGCGTCGGGGCTGACGCTGGCGCTGATCGCAATAATCGCATATATGATTTAAGGGAGCCTCACGGCTCCCTTAAATCATAGCCTGACGGCTCTGTGCCCCGTCAGCGCCGCCGTCCTTGCGTCCGGCTGGCCGAGGCCCACGTAGAACACGGGCGTGCCCTCGTCCACGTACCGGCCCGCGTCGTCCACGACCCTGAGCCGTTCCGCGGGGATGTCAAAGGAGACCTTGGCAAAGCCCCCGACGGGGATATGCACGCGCTGGAAGGCACACAGCCGCGGGTTGCGCGGCGCGTGGGCGGAACCCTCGTTCTGGACGTAGACCTGGACGACCTCGTCGGTGTCCATGGGTCCCTCATTGACCAGCTCGGCCTCGATGTTGTTCCCGACGCGGCGGGCACTGATATGGCAGTCGCAGTAGGTCAGGCCGTAGCCGAAGGGATAGAGGGGTTCCTCCCCGAAGTAGCGGTAGGTGCGCCCGTCCATGGCGTAGTCGGTGAAGGCGGGCATGCGCCCGAGCTGGTCGTTGCGGTAGAAGGTCACGGGCAGCTTGCCGGAGGGGGAGATCTTTCCCAGCAGGAGGTCGGCCACGGTCCGGCCGCCCCGGGCCCCGGGATACCAGGCCAGCAGCACGGCGTTGGCGCGGTCGGCGGCGTCGCCCAGGTCGATGGCGCTGCCGGCCATCAGCACGATGACGGTGGGCTTGCCGACCTTCAATACCGCGTCCATCAGCGCCCGCTGGCCCGCGGGCAGCAGCAGGTCCAGCTTGTCGCCGGAGGCGGCGGCGTTGCCGGTGTCGCCCTCCTCGCCCTCGAGGGTCTCGTCCAGGCCCACCACCAGCACCACGGCGTCGGCACGCTCGGCCACGGTGACGGCCTCCGCGAGCCCGTCGTCGGGCTGGCTCAGCGGCTCGATGCGGTCCTTGAACAGGTGGCTGCCCTCGGCGTACAGCACCCTTGCGCGGCCCTCCAGCGCGTCCTGCAAGCCCTCCAGCACGGTGACGTACCGGGAGGACGTGCCGTGGTAGTTGCCCACCAGCGCGGCGCGGCTGTTGGCGTTGGGCCCGACGACGGCGAGGGTATGGATGTCCTTGAGCGGCAGCGTGCCGTCGTTCTTCAAAAGCACGCAGCCCTGCTCCGCGGCCTGCCGCGCCTTCGCCAGGTGCTCGGGGCACTCCACGACCTCGTAGGGGATGGCGTCGTAGTCGCTGCCCTCGCCCAGGATGCCCAGCATGTACCGGCAGGTGAACAGCCGCACGGCGGCGCGGCGGATGTCGTCCTCGGAGATCATGCCCTTCTCATAGGCGCTCATGACGAACTGGTAGGTGCAGCCGCAGTTCACGTCGCAGCCGGTCTTGAGGGCCAGCGACACGGACTCCTCCGGGCAGGACGTGACCTTGTGGTTCTCGTGGAAGTCGCGCACCGCCCAGCAGTCGGACACGAAGTGGCCCTGAAAGCCCCATTCCTCCCGCAGGATCTTCATCAGCGCGGGGCTTCCGCAGCAGGGCTCGCCGTTGGTGCGGTTGTACGCGCCCATGACGGCCTCCACCCCGGCGTCCACCAGGGCGCGGAAGGCGGGCAGGTAGGTCTCGGCCATGTCCTTCCTGGAGGCCACGGCGTCGAAGTGATGGCGCTCCGCCTCGGGCCCGGAGTGGACGGCGAAGTGCTTGGCGCAGGCCGCGGACTTCATCACGTCGCCGTCGCCCTGGAGGCCGCGCACGTAGGCCGCGCCCAGCTCGGCGGTCAGGCAGGGGTCCTCGCCGTAGGTCTCGTGGCCCCGGCCCCAGCGGGGGTCGCGGAAGATGTTGACGTTGGGGGACCAGAAGGTCAGCCCCTTGTAGATGTCCCGGTCGCCGTGGGCGGTCATGGCGTTGTACTTGGCGCGGCCCTCGGTGGCGGCGATGTCGCCCAGCTCGCGCACCAGCTCGGGGTCGAAGCCCGCCGCGATGCCGATGGCCTGGGGGAAGCTGGTGGCTACGCCCGCCCGGGCCACGCCGTGCAGCGCCTCGTTCCACCAGTTGTAGGCCGGCACGCCCAGCCGGTCGATGGCCGGCGCGTCGAAGCGGAGCTGGCTCGCCGCCTCGGAGACGGTCATGCGGGCGACGAGGGCTTCGGCGGATTTCC
>JAFUWR010000104.1 GCA_017471125.1 Clostridia bacterium
CGTTCCGCATCAGCCAAAAGCCTTCCCCCGGTGGGGAAGGTGGCACAGCCGCAGGCTGTGACGGATGAGGTCCCCCAGCCCCGCAAAAAACGACTGCCGCGACGAATGTCGCGACAGTCGTTTTGACGAACAGGTTCTACCCCTTCACCGCGCCGGCGATGAAGCTATCCTGGATCTGCTTGGACAGGAACACATACACCAGCAGGGTAGGCACGGTGGCGATAGACAGCGCCGCGCCGATGGGACCCCAGTCGGTGGTATACTGGCCGGAGAGGGCCTGCACGCCGACGGGCAGGGTCTTGAGGGAATCCTTGCTGATGAACACGTTGGCGAACATCAGCTCGTTCCAGCACTGGAGGAACGTATAGATGCCCACGGTGGCCACGGCGGGCATCATCAGGGGCGCGATGATCCGGCAGAACGTGCCCCAGGTGCCGCAGCCGTCGATGGCGGCGGCCTCGTCCAGGTCGTAGGGGATGTCTCCCATGAAGCCGATGCTGATCAGTATGCCCATGGCCAGCGAGAACGCCGAGTAGGGGATGATCAGCGCCCAATAGGAGTTGAGCATCTTGAGCTTCGCCAGGGTGGTGTACAGCGGCACGATGGAGGCGTGGATGGGGATGGTCAGGCCCAGCATGAAGAACTTGTTCATGGTCTTGGCGCCCTTCCACTCCAGCCGCGTGATGGCGTAGGTCGCCATGACGGACGCCGCCAGGGTGATGAGGATCGTGGACACGGCCACGATGACGCTGTTCAGGAAGTACTGCGGCATGTTGCCGGTGTTCATGGCGCGGGTGTAGTTCTCCCAGACCCAGTACTTCGGCAGGCCGATGACGTTCTCGCCGAAGATCTCGTTGTTGGTTTTCAGGGAGAAGGTCAGCATCCAGTAGACGGGGAAGACGCTCACGAAGGCCCAGAGGACCAATACCACGTAGGTGGCGACGCGGCCGGCGGTCAGCGGGGGCTTCACGTCGGGCGCGCGATAGACTTTCTTCTCGCTCATCTTCCCTTATCCTCCTTAAACACCGCGTTGATCAGAATGGCAAAGAAGAAGCACAGTATGATCAGCATCACCGCGATGGTGCTGCCCATGCCGTAGCGGTTTCTGAGGAACAGCAGGTTGATCATCAGGGTGCTGGGCACCTCGGTGGCGTGGTTCGGGCCGCCGTTGGTCAGGACGTAGATCAGGTCGAAGGACTTCAGGGAGCCCGTGATGGCGAAGATCACGCTGACCCGCAGGATGGGCCGGATGTAAGGGATGATGATGTAGCGGTTCACCTGGCTCTCGGTGCAGCCGTCCAGCATGGCGGCCTCGTTGAGCTCCGTGGGCACGCCCTTGATGCCCGCGTACATCAGCAGCATGTGGTAGCCCACGTACTGCCACAGGATGGGCACGAACGCGGCCCACAGCGCGGTCTTTTTGTCGCCCAGCCAGATGTTGGTCCAGCTGCTTAGGCCGATGGAGCGCAGGAGCAGGTTCAGCACGCCGTAGTCCGGGTTGTAGATCTTTAACCACAACTGGCCGATGACGACCGTGGAGATCAGGACGGGCATGAAGTACACCGACAGGAACACCCGCTCGCCCCGGGGCTTCTTCGACAGCTTGAGCGCCAGCCACAGCGCGAAGGGGAGCTGGATGAACGTGGACAGCACCGCCAGCAGCATGGCGTTCTTGAGGGCGCGCATGATGTTGATGGACTTGCTGGTGAACAGCTCCCGGTAGTTGGCCAGGCCGATGAACTCCGGGGTCGTCAGGCCGTTCCACTCCGTCAGGCTGTAATAGCCCGACAGCAAGATCGGCGCGATCAGCACCCCGACGAACAGGATCAGCGCGGGCAACAGAAAAAGAAAGATATTCAGCTTGTAGCTAAACGGTCTTCTCATGGTCTGTACTCCTTTGTTGGGATGAGAAGGAGGCAAAATAAATGGGGAATGGGGAATGGGAAGGCGAAAATCCGAAGGATTTTCGGTTTGCCCCCTCTGGGGCAAACTGATTTTGACGATCCGATGGATCGGCAAAATCACCAATGGGGAATGAATGAGGAAATCCTCCGGATTTCTTTTGATCAAAGATCGCGAGTTGTCGTAGTACGATCACTTCTTCGTTCATCAAATCAAATCCCGCAGGGATTTGCACCGCCATTCCCCATTCCCCATTCCCCATTCCCAATTGTCTCTCTCCGTCATTCTACTGATCGACCACGAAAAGGAGACGCCCCCAAGTAAGAACCCGGGGCCGTCTCCCCTCAGATCAGGTCATTGGACCAACGCTAAACTATCTCTTAGTTCAGGTCGGCGTCCAGGCCCTCGGCGTACTCCTCGGGGGAGATGTCGCCGGCCCAGGCCATGCCGATGTAGTCCAGGTAGGTGTTGGCGGCGTCGGCGGACAGGAAGTTGTCGCCGAACAGCACCATGCTCTCAGCCTTGGAAGCCATGTCAGCCGCGGACTTCACCAGGTCGGAGACCTCAGCGTCCGGATCGGCCGTCCAGCAGGGCAGGTTCGCGCCGGACTTGTAGTCAGCGTCGGAGAAGTAGCGGGCCAGGAAGAACGCCGCCTCGATGGCCTCGTCCTTGTGCTCGCAGGTCTCGGTCACGGCCAGGGTGTTGTTGGGGCCGCCGATCATCTGGTACAGGGTGACATCGGGATTCAGCACCGGGAAGGTACCGGCCTCGACCGCGAACTGGGCCTGCTCGCCGATGTCCTTGTTGTTCCAGGAGCCGTTCTGATAGAAGGCGTACTTGCCCTGGATGAAGTTGTTCTTGACCTCGTCGTTGCCCAGGGCGTCCGCGCTGGGATCGAAGAAGCCGCGATCCTTCATATCCTGGAAGGCCTCGATGGCCGCGATGACCCACTCGTTGTCCCAGGACTCCTCGCCGTTGTACATGGCCTTGAGCGCGTCGCCGCCCACGGACTTGATGACCAGGGGCTCGACATACTCAGACAGGCACCACAGCTCCTTGCCGGAGACGCCGAAGGGGATGATGCCCTTGGCCAGCAGGGCCTCGCCGCACTCCATCATCTCCTCGTAGGAGGTGGGGATGTGGTCGTAGCCAGCCTCGGCCAGCAGGTCCATGTTGGCGTACAGGGTGATCAGGGACATGGTGTAGGGCACGCCGTACATCTTGTCGTCATAGGTCACGTTGGTGGCCATGGCCTGGGGCAGCTCGTCGGCGTAGGCCGGATAGTAATCGTCCAGGCAGACCACGCGGCCCGCGTCCACGAAATCCTTCAGGAAGCCCATGCCCCAGGTGAAGAAGATGTCGGGCAGGTCCTCGCCGGAGGACATGGCGGCCTTGATCTTGGTCTTGTAGGATTCGTTCTCGGTGGCGTTGTGCTCGATCTTGATGTTGGGGTGCTCGGCCTCGAAGGCGGCGATGGCGTCGACGTAGGCCTGGTGGCTGGAGTCAGACTCGGTGGCGATGGACCACAGCTGCAGGGTGATCTGCTCCTCGGCCATCGCGGACACCATGGACAGCACCATGACGGCTGCCAACAGCATGACCAACAGTTTCTTCATGGGATGTTCCTCCTTAATCCTTTTTCCAGCGCCGCGACCGCCCGCGCCCCTCGAAAACGCCTGAAAAAACGTATTCGCTGGTTCACAGACGACCCCGCCGCTTTAACTGGCAATTCCCATTATACCCATAAATGACCCGTTTGTCAATATGAAATTAACAAAAAAGGCGTCGCGGCTAAGAATCTTTGTATTTTCCGCACAGCGCCGCTGATATTTCGCCCCGGGGGATTGAAAACGCCCCCGCGAAGTGTTATAATCATAATGGTAACTTATCATAGAATGGAGGTCGGAGACATGAGATTTCGGAAAATGACCGCGCTGCTGCTGGCGCTGACGCTGCTGCTCACGGGCGCGACGGCGCTGGCGAGCAAGCCGCTGGTGGACGACGCGATCGTGATGATCCGCACGGACGTGCCTGACTTCACGGGCACCACGGTGATCCTGCACTCCAACGACGTGCACGGCGCCATCGACGGCTACGCCTACATGACCAGGACCCGGGACGCGCTCATCGCGAAGGGCGCTGAGGTCATCATGGCCGACGCGGGCGACTACTCCCAGGGCGACATCTACGTGAGCATCAGCAAGGGCCGGGGCGCCATCGACATGATGAACGCCGCGGGCTACGACATCGCGACCCTGGGCAACCACGAGTTCGACTACGGCTACGAACAGCTCATGGAGAACCTCTCCGCCGCGAAGTTCCAGGTGGTCTGCGCCAACGTCTACAAGGACGGCGAGCTGATCCTGCCCGCCAGCGCGATCATCGAGACCGAGAGCGGCCTGAAGCTCGGCTTCTTCGGGATGGAGACCCCGGAGACCGCCACCAAGGTGAACCCCGGCCTCATCGAGGGCATCCGCTTCTCCACCTTCGACCAGCTCTACGAGGCCGCCCAGGCGGCGGCGGACGAGCTTAAGGCCGAGGGCGCGGACCTGGTGATCGGCCTGTGGCACCTGGGCATCGACGACGAGTCCGCGGCCAACGGCTACCGCTCCACGGACGTGCTCGCCAAGGTCACCGGCGTGGACTTCGTCATCGACGGCCACTCCCACACCGTCATGACCGCGGGCCCGGACGGCGAGCCCATACAGTCCACCGGCCTCAAGTTCGCCACCGTCGGCGCGGTGGTCATCGACAATGAGAGCAAGGCCATCGTGGGCAACTACCTGCTGCCCACCGCCTACCTCGCCAAGGACGCCGACGTGGAGGCCGCGGCCCAGGCGATCGTCGACGACGTGGAGGCCCGGTACGGCGCGCCCTTCGCCGCCAGCGAGGTGTACCTGAACGGCGAGCGCGACCCCGGCAACCGCACCGAGGAGACCAACCTGGGCGACCTGATCGCCGACGCCATGGTGTGGAGCGTGGTCAAGGAGGGCGGCATCGAGCAGGTGGAGCCCAACGCCGTGGTGGGCGTCACCAACGGCGGCGGCATCCGCGCCTCCATCGAGCCGGGCGAGATCTCCATGAAGTCCGTCAACTCCGTGCTGCCCTTCGGCAACACCGTGTCGGTGGTCTACGTCACCGGCGAGGAGCTTCTTGAGGCCCTGGAGGCGTCCACCTTCTGCACCCCCGCCGCCATCGGCGGCTTCCCCCAGACCAGCGGCATCCAGTGGACCGTGGACACCACCGTGGAGTACGACCAGGGCGACCTGTACATCAAGCACGACGGCTCGGAGAGCAGCTATTACGCGCCCGCGTCCATCAAGCGCGTGACCATCGAGGCCGTCAACGGCGAGCCCTTCGACCCCGCCGCCACCTACGCCGTGGTCACCAACGACTTCTGCGCCCCCGGCGGCGACACCTACAATGTGTTCAGCCGCGCCTGGTACGACGGCAACGGCTTCGACACCGGCGTGCCCCTGGACGAGGCCGTGGTGAGCTACATCACCGAGGCGCTGGGCGGCACCGTCACCGAGGCGGCCTACGGCCAGCCCCGCGGCGCCCTCACCATCCTCCTCCCCGAGGAGGCGGACGCGGAGGCCCCCGCCGCGTGATCCCGGGACGAAAGCGCCGCCCGCCGCAGATCGCGGCGGGCGGCGTTTATATTGCGATCAAATGATCGCTTTCCGCAGCGCTTTGATATAATCCGGGTCCGTCCCGCAGCACCCGCCGACGATCCGGGCCCCGGCCTCGACCAGCCGGACCATCCCCCGGGCGAAGGCGTCGGGGTCGAGGTCGTAGTGGGCCTGGCCGAACTCGTCCATCACGGGCATGCCGGCGTTGGGCTTGGCGATGACGGGCACCTGGGCGACGGCCCTCATGGACGCCACCACAGCCTCCAGCTGCGCCGGTCCCACGGAGCAGTTCAGCCCCACGGCGTCCGCGCCCACGGCCTGGAGGGTCTCCACGGCCTCCGTCGCCTCGCCGCCCAGCAGCAGGTGTCCGTCGGCCTCCATGGTGAGGCTGCACATGATGGGCAGGTCGCACACGGACCGGGCGGCCTCCACGGCGCAGACCGTCTCGTCCACGCCCAGCATGGTCTCCGCCACCAGCAGGTCCACGCCCGCCTCGCACAGCACCTCCACCTGCTCCCGGTAGACGTCGAACAGCGCCTGGTAGGTCAGCGTGCCGATGGGCTCCAGGGGCTTGCCCGTGGTGGTCATGTCCCCCGCCACCAGCGCCCGCCCGCCCGCGGCCTCCCGGGACAGCTTCACCAGCCCCAGGTTCAATTCCCTGACCCGGCGCTCCTCGCCGTGCAGCCCCAGGCCGATGCGGTTGGCCGAGAACGTGGGGGCGTAGACGATGTCGCTGCCCGCGTCCACGTAGGCCCGCTGAAGATCGACGATGACCTCGGGGTGGTCGTATACCCACGCTTCGGTGGACACGCCCACCGGCATGCCCCGCTTCCGCAGCACCGACCCCGTGGCCCCGTCCAGTATCAGTATGCCCTCTCGCGCCCGCCGCGCGAATTCCTCCCTGCGCATCGCCGCCACCTCGCTTGCCTTTATTACGCAATTATATAGGAAAACAGTGGGTCATGTCAAGGTAAAAATCGCGTCGGTCATTGACAAAGCCGCCGATTCGTGGGAAAATAGGATATGTTGGGAAGTATGCGGAAGACGCGGAACGGAGGTTGGACATGAACTACGAAAAGCTGGACAGGCTCGTGGATTCTTACAGGGACGAGCTGATCGCGAACATACAAAAGTGGGTGTCGGTGCCCTCGGTGCAGGGCGCGCCCGCGGGCGACAACGCGCCCTTCGGCGCGGAGGTGCGGCGGATGCTGGACATGGCGCTCCAGGACGCCAAGAATTTCGGCTTCGAGGTCCGGGACGTGGACGGCTACGCGGGCGACGTGAGCTACGGCAGCGGCCCGGAGACCATGGGCATGCTGTGCCACCTGGACGTGGTGCCCGCCGGGGACGGCTGGACCCACGACCCCTGGGGCGGCGAGATCGAGAACGGCCGGCTGTTCGGCCGCGGCGCGACGGACGACAAGGGCCCGGCGCTGTGCGCGCTGTACGCCCTGCGCGCGGTGAAGGAGGCCGGCATACCGCTCAAGGACGGCGTGCGGCTGATCCTGGGCTGCGACGAGGAGACGGGCATGAGCGACATGCGCTACTATGCCGGCAAGTATGAGATGCCCGACTACGGCTTCTCCCCGGACGCCGAGTTCCCGGTCATCAACATCGAAAAGGGCGGCATGAACCTGCTGCTGTCGAAGGTCACCGGCGGCGAGGACGGCGCGGCCATCCCGGTGTTCTCGCTGTACGCCGGGGAGCGGCCCAACGTGGTGCCCGCCGAGGCGCGGGCGGTCATCGGGCTGGGGGCCATGCGGCTCCAGGACCTGGCCGACCGGCTGGCCGACATCGAGGCGGCCCACGAGGACTTCAAGCTCGCCTGCGCCGAGACCACCGACAACCGGGCCGAGATCATCGCCACCGGCGTCAACGCCCACGGGGCCATGCCCCACCTGGGCATCAACGCGGCGGGCATGCTGCTGATCGCCTTAAAAGAACTCGGCGCGGGCGGCGGTTCTAAAGAAGCCATCGCCATGCTGGCCGACGTGGTCGGCATGGAGACCACCGGCGAGAAGCTGGGCATCGCCTGCGCGGACGAGCTGTCCGGTGCGCTGACCTGCAACCTGGGCATACTGCGCTACGACGGCAACGAGATCTCCGCCCACCTGGACTGCCGCTACCCCATCTGCGGCGACGAGGTGAAGATGCTGGGCAGCGCGGTCAAGGCCGTGTCCCCGGCGGGGATGTCGGTGAAGCTCATCGGCAGCCACGAACCGCTGCACGTGCCCGCCGAGCACAAGATCGTGCGCGGGCTTCTCAAGGTGTACCATGAAGTGACCGGCCTCGAGCCCTACACCATCGCCATCGGCGGCGGCACCTACTCCCGGATGATGCCCAACACCGTGGCCTTTGGCGTGTGCTTCCCCGGCGACATGGACGTGTGCCACATCGCCGACGAGTACATCGACATCAACAACCTGATGCTGGGCGTCAAGATCTTCGCCCACGCCATCGCCGAGCTGGCAGGCGGATTGATCGATTGATTTCGGGAAGGATACACATATGAACGATACGTTTTCCATCGCCATCGACGGCCCTGCCGGGGCCGGCAAATCCACGGTGGCCAAGGCCCTGTCCCGGGCCCTGGACGCCATGTACCTGGACACGGGCGCGATGTACCGGGCCTTCGGGCTGGCGATGCTGCGCATGGGCGTGGACATCCACGACGCCGCGGCGGTGGCAGCCCACGCGGAGAAGATCGACGTCTCCGTGGACTACGTGGACGGCGGCCAGCGCATCTACATCGCGGGCGAGGACGTGACCGACGCCATCCGCTCGCCGGAGGTGTCCGAGGCGGCCAGCGCCACCTCCGCGGTGCCCGAGGTGCGGGTCCACATGGTCGCGCTCCAGCGGCGCATCGCCGCGGGCCACGATGTGGTCATGGACGGCAGGGACATCGGCACCGCCGTGCTGCCGAACGCCACCCTCAAGGTGTTCCTGACCGCCTCCGCCGAGGAGCGCGCCCGCCGCCGCTGCAAGGAATTGGAGGAAAAGGGCGCGCCCCAGCCCTATGAACAGGTGCTCTCGGAGATCGAGGCCCGGGACTACCGCGATACCCACCGCGCCGCCTCGCCCCTGCGCCCCGCAGAGGACGCCGTGACCGTGGACACCTCCGACCTCGACCTGGAGGGGGCCGTACAGGCGCTGATGGACCTGGCCCGTCAAGCGGGCATCCGCCGGTAAGGAGGCGCGATATGGCACAGAGATTCTATAAGGCCTGCTGCGCGGTGATGCGCCCCGTGTATGATCTTGTCTTCCCCGCGAAGGTGGAGGGCCTCGAGAACATCCCCGCCGACGGCGCGTGCGTGCTGGTGTCCAACCACATCCACGCCCGGGACCCCTTCTACCTGGCGGTGAAGGTGCGCGATCGCTACCTGCATTTCATGGCCAAGGCCGAGCTGTTCAAGTTCAAGCCCCTGGCGGCGTTCATGAAGGGGCTGATGGCCTTCCCCGTGGACCGCGGCCACAACGACCTGAACGCCGTGCGCACGTCCCTCAAGCTGCTGGCCGACGGGCACATCCTCGGCCTGTTCCCCCAGGGCACCCGCAGCCGCGACAACAGCCGCACGCCCATGCTCAACGGCGTGTCGATGATCGCGCTCCGGGCCGGGAAGCCCGTCATCCCCGTGTACATCGGCGGGCCCTATAAGCCCTTTAAGCGCATCCCCGTCCGTATCGGCAAGCCCGTCGATTTGTCCGACTTCGGGCGCAGGATGGACGGCGAGACCCTCGCCGCCGCCACCCGCCGCATCGAGGACGCGGTGTGGAGTTTGGCGGAATGACAAAAACGCAGAGATTGCTCTGCGTTTTTTTATTCCAATTGATAATTGGTAATTGAAAATGGAATATTGAGTTACCTGACCTCATCCGTCATTTGCTGCGCAAATGCCACCTTCCCCTAAAAGGGGAAGGCTATTGGGTAGCCCTCATGCCTTCCCCTAAAGGGGAAGGTGCCCCCGTAGGGGGCGGATGAGGTCATCAATTCTCAATTTTCAATTCTCCATTTTGTCTCTCAACAAACAAAGCGTCTGCCCCTGCAAGGTCAAATGTATTTAGCTCCCCCTTCTCCGCCCACGCCACGGCGTCGCAATCGACGGGGGCAGGCTCCCCGGCGACGATCTCGCAGGGGTAGAACAGCACGAGTACGTCGCGGTCGGGGTAGCGATGCAGCACGGCGTCCAGCACCCGACCGACGCGGACGTCGATGGCCAGCTCCTCGCGAAGCTCCCGCCTGAGCGCGTCCTCGGGCGCCTCGCCGGGCTCGAGCTTGCCGCCGGGGAACTCCCACTTGAGGCCGTTGTGGACCTCCGGGCGGCGGCGGCAGAGCATGATCCTGCCGTCCCGCGCGACCACGCCGGCGACGACGGCCAGTGGGCTTCGCCTCTCCACAGCGCCCATGTCAGAAGTTCTCCCAGATGTACGCCTTGAGCCTGATCGCGGCCTCGTCCTCGTCCGGGCCGTCCACGTCCACGCGGATCAGGTCGCCCTGCTTGATGCCCAGCCCCATCAGGGCCAATATGCGCTTGCCGTCGGCGGAGCGGTCGCCGAAGGAGATGGTCACCCGGGACTGGTACGGGCTCGCGGCCTTGACCAGCATCCCGGCGTGGCGCGCGTGCATGCCCAGCGGGATCTTGATGGTATACATGAATGAACGCATGTCGTCCTCCATAGACTTCCAGCCGTCCCAAAAGGGGCGGCTGGCGTATTATGCGGAAATCACCGATTCAGCGTGATGATGACCCGGCGATAGGGCTCCTCGCCCTCGGAGTGGGTCGTGACCTCGGGGTCGTTCTGCAGCGCGGAGTGCAGTATGCGGCGCTCATAGGGGTTCATGGGCTCCAGCGCCACGCGCTTGCCGCTCTTCTTGGCGCGGCCCGCCATGCGGACGGCCAGCTTGCGCAGGGCCTCCTCCCGCTTGGCGCGGTAGTTCTCGGTGTCGATGGAGATGCGCAGGTAGTCCTCCCTGCCGCGGTTGACGGTCAGGCTGGTCAGGTACTGGAGGGCGTCCAGGGTCTCGCCCCGGCGGCCGATCAGCAGGCTCATGTTCTCGCCCGCCATCTGCATGCGAAGCTGCTCCTCGGTCTCCATGACCTCGATGCTCACCGGCACGCTCATGCGCTCGGTCAGGCCGGACAGGAAGTCCCGGGCGGCCTTGGCGGTGTCGGACAGGTTTTCCTCGGCGGTGGCCTCGAAGGGCGCGCGCTCGATCACGATGGGCGCGGGGGCCTCGGCCTCGTCATTGGCGGTCTCCTCAGCCTCGGGGCGCTCGCCCGCGGGCTTGCGGCGGCGGCTGCGGCTGCGCTTCCTGCGGGGACGGTCGGCCTCTTCGCCGCCCTCGTCGCTGGCCTCGGCCTCGGCGGGCGCTTCCGCCTCGGCGGCGGGCTCGGCGGGCTTGGGCGCGGGCTTCTCGGCCTTCTTCTTCTCGGGACGGGGCTTGCGGGGGGCGCTGCCGCCGTCCAGCGACAGCACGGGCATCTCGATGTCCAGGGCGGGGTCGTCGGCCTTGACGGTCAGGCGCACCTTGGCGCGCTTGCCGAACATGCCGAAGATGCCGGGACTGCCCATTTCGATGACTTGGATTTCGACGTCTGCGCGATCGACGCCCAGCTGCTCCAGGCCGCTCTTGATCGCGTCGTTCACCGTCTTGCCGGTGGCTTCAATGGATCTCAAGGCAAAGTGCCTCCTTATAATATTGTCAGGCGGGAACGGTCGCCCCGCCGGAGCTTCGTTCTGTGACTACGAGGGATCTCCCGCGCTCTGCGCCTTGGCGGCCAGGTCGTCCTGGCGCTTGAAGTAGGCGTTGACGCCCAGCTGCTGGACGATCTGTATCACGTTGGCGGCCATCCAGTAGATGGAGAAGGCCGCGTTGGAGGTGGCGCAGATCCAGATGGAGAAGATCGGGAAGAACCACTTCATCATGGGACTGTTCATGGCGTTGGCCGCGGCGGCGGCGTCCTCCTGCTGCTTCTGCTGCACGGTCTGCACCGCGTTTTCGTCCTTCTTCTCCTGCTTCTGCTGGCCGTTCATGATCTGGGTCATGAAGAACTGGCTGAAGCCCGCCAGCAGGGGCAGTATGAACAGGCCGTTGGCATACTGCATCAGGCTCGCGAAGGAATTGGGCAGGGTGATGGTGGGGGCGAAGAACAGCAGGTTGAGCTTGAAGTGGACGAACGCGCTGGCCGGGGCGTAGTTCACGGCGATGGCGTTGTAGGCGTCGGAGGCCAGGAAGGCCCGCGCCGCGTCGATGTTCTCGGCGGTCAGTATCGCCGAGCTGTTGGACGGCTGGATCAGCCGCAGGGTGTCGCCCACGGGCGGCAGTATGGTGGCCGAGAAGGAATCCGGCTGGAACACGTTCTTGATCCAAAGCCAGCCCTGCAGGACCCCCGCCTCGAGAGTGCCGGTCTCCTTCATGCCCAGGATCATCGACACCGTGCGCTCGTTGCCCACGGTGCGCATGGCCGCGAACATGATGAACAGTATGGGCATCTGGATCAGCAGCGGCAGGCAGCCGGACATGGGGCTCACGTGCTCCTTGCGGTAGAGCTCGGACATCTTCTGGTTCAGCTTGTCCCGGTCGTTGGCGTACTTGGCCTGCAGCGCGGCCATCTTCGGCTGGATGCGGGTCATGGCGCGCATGCTCTTCTTGCTCTTGATGTCCAGGGGCAAAAGTATCAGGCGAATGATGAGGGTAAACACCACGATGGACCAACCGTAGTTGCCCACCCAGCCGTTTATCCAGTTCAGGAACATCATGAAATATCCGGTCATCAGATCATCCTCCGTCGATGGTAGACTTCTCCCCTGGGGACCCCTGGGCCATACAGAAATAAGCCCCGCCGCACCTTACAGTTGCCAGGTGAACTGCGGAGCATCTTTTCTCAGGGCACGGGGTCATAGCCGCCCTTGCAGAGCGGGTGACAGCGCAATATCCGGCGCAGGGCCAGAAAGCCCCCCTTGAGCGCGCCGTACTTCTCCACGGCCTCCAGCGCGTACTCGGAGCAGGTGGGTATGAACCTGCAGCACGGCTGATGCATGGGCGACAGCGCTGCGCGATAGAAGCGGATGAGCCACAAGAGCGTCCGCTTGGGCAAAGACCTGAACCTGTCCATGGCATGCCTCCCGCCATCCTCAGGCCTCGTCCTTCAACAGCTCGGCCCGCTTGAGGAGCCGCTTGAGCTCCCGCGTGAGCGCGTCGTGGCTGACGGAGGCGATGCCCTGCCGGGCGATGAGCACGTACTTGCCGCACTTGAGCCTCTGGCGCAGGCGGCGCACGTCCTCGCGCAGCCAGCGGCGAACGCGGTTGCGGGTGACGGCGTTGCCCACCTTGCCGGACACCGAGAAGCCGATCTTCAGCTCACGGCCCTTGAGATGGATCAACACCAAATTGCGGGAGGGGTGGGATCTCCCCCGGCGATACACATACCGATAGTTTCGGTTGCTGCCCAGCCTGTACCGGCGAGGAAAGCGCTCGTCGCGCCTTTCGCCGTCGCGCGTCCCCTCCATGATGGGCTTATGCGGACAGGACCTTGCGGCCACGGGCGCGGCGGGCCTTCAAAACGTTGCGGCCGGCGCGGGTCTTCATGCGGGCGCGGAAGCCGTGGACCTTGGATCTCTGGCGCTTCTTGGGCTGATAGGTACGGACAGACATGTTGGAACACTCCTTACAAATTATTATGTCGCATTCGCCGAACGGCGAACAATGCCAAATTACAGCCTTATCAGTATAAGGTATTTCCCGCCACCTGTCAAGACAGTCTGTGTGAAATGTCATGATATGGGCATATTTAGGGAGTAGGCAGATACCTGCTGCTTATCTCAATTGAACTCATAGTTATCGTCCCTGAGCATTTGCAGGCTATACGCCATGACGACGGCGTCGGGGCGGTACTTTTCGAGCCAATACTCGAGGGGCTCCACGTCGCGCCGCAGGTCGACGCAGACGACGTTTCGCGCCATCAGGGACATGAACGTGCCGATGGGCGCGCTGTACGAGTCTTTGAGCAGCAGTATGGTCACGTCCGGCGCGGCGGCGTTTTCAAAGACGGAATACGCCTCCACCTGCCCGTAGTAGGTGTAGGCCAGCGTGTTCCAGGTCTTGCCCGGATCGGGCTCGAGCCGGTCGGCGCGGGTCACGGCCTCCCGGAACGGGCCGGTCACGTCCTCCTCTGTGGTGACGCGCAGGGTGTGCCGGTGGATGGTCACGTCGTCCTTGGGCCAGTACTCCACGATGTCGTCGGGGGTGACGAAGTCCGTGCCCACCCGCTGGCCGTACTTGCCCATGAACAGCTTCTCGTGCCGGAGGGTGTTCAGGTTTTCCAGATCGAGCCGGGTCGGGTCCAGTTCGGCCCCGGTCATCTCGTTGACCTTCCCCGCGATGGCCTGCCCCATGACGATGGCCGCCAGGGTGGACCAGTGCTGGTCGGTGACCATCAGCAGGTCGTTCAGTTCATAGCCGCAGTTGGGCAGCACGTCCCGGCTGTCCAGCACCTCGACGCCGCCGGCCTTGAGCGCGGCGATGGCCTCGTCGGCCATCTCCCCCGCGTGGTCCAGCGCCCCGTAGCCCTCGGGCATCATGGCCGGGTCGTACAGGGTCGGGTGCTCGTAGACGAACAGGAACGGCGTGTCGCCCATCTTCTCGTCCCGCAGCGCCACGATGTCCTCCGCGCCCTTTTTCAGGGACACGTAGGGCGACACGTCGTACAGGTGGCCGGTGGTCAGCGTCAGCATGTTCTGGGAGCCGGTGTTGATCATCCGCTTCCCCAGCGCGTACTGGAAGGCCGAGTTGACGTAGCCCATCTCGGTCTTGAGCCACATGGCGTCGGCGATGCCGGCGGTGAAGCCGTTGATGCGCGCCGATAGACGGTCCAGCCGCGACGGATGCGCGGGCAGGGTGGCCTTCATATCCTCCGTCATCTGGACGGACTTCAGGATGTCCCGCCCGCTGCCGATCACCATCGCGCCGAAGGCGGCGAACACGAACCCCAAAAAGACGATGGTCAATATCGCCGCCGTGGCGCGGTGTATCATTTTAGATTCCATTTTTTACAGCTTCGCGATGGCCTGATCCAGCCGCCGCAGGGTCTCGTCCCGCCCCAGCAGGTAGGCGATCTCGAACGCGCCGCCGGGGGTGGACATCTGGCCGGAGATGGCGATGCGCATGGGCCACAGCACCTGGCCGTTCTTCATGCCCAGGCCGGGGATGGCCTCCATCACGCGGTCGTGCAGCTCGGCCTCGGTCCAGTCGCCGATGCCCTCGAGGATGGGCTTGAGCGCGTCCAGCGCGGCCTTCGCGCTCTCGAGGGTGGACTTCTGCTTCTTGTTGACGTAGAAGTCTGCCGGGAACTCGGGCTGCTCCTTCAAAAATCTCACCATGTCCGGGAGCTGGCTGAACACCTCGGTGCGGCCCTGCAGCAGCTCGGCCAGCCGCTTGAAGTCGAACCTCGCGGGGTCCAGCGCCTTCTCAAGCCACGGCGTCGCGATCTCCAGGTACTTCTCCGGGGGCAGCTTGCGGATGTACTCGGC
>JAFUWR010000105.1 GCA_017471125.1 Clostridia bacterium
CGAAAACGCAAAGAGCCAGGACCAGACTGATTACCTTCTTCATGACAGGTACCTCCTAAAATATTCGGCAAATCCTTGCCTTCATCCAACGGGAACTGCCTCTCGATTGGATTGTAAATTCATTGTATAACGTCTGAGTATGTTTGTCAATACATCGTTTTCGTTAAATTGCGGAAAACTTCAAATCTTTTCTGTTCTGTTTGTCACCATTTGCACTTTCGGTGTGGGTTTCGCGGTATTTTCACCGCTCTTTTTGGGCAGTATGCCCATATCGTGACGACGCGGTGTTGTTTCGGAGCGGAGGGGCGTTGAGGTATCTAAAACGGTTTAGAGGCGGACTACGGACGCAAAAGCGGGACGCGCATGCGCCCCGCGATCCTCAATTATCAATTATCAATTATGAATTATAAATTCCCCCGCAGGTCCGCGATGGTGTCCCCCTCGATCAGCTTGACGGGGATCATGACCAGCTCGCTGGGGGCGGTATTGGGGTGCTCGACCCGGTCGATGAGCCGCTGTGCGGCCTGCCGCCCCATGGCCTCGGAGTCCTGGAACACGGTGGTGAGCCGGGGGTAGAGGGACTGGGTGAGCCGTATGCCGTCGTACCCGGCCACGGACAGGTCGCGCCCGACGACGAGCCCCTTCGCCCGGGCGGCCTCCATCGCCCCGAACACGGAGGCGTCGTCGGGCAGCAGCACGCAGGTGGGCCTGTCGGGGCGCTCCAGCAGCGCGGTGACGAGCTTCCGGGTGGTGGTCACGTCGTCGTACCGGCCCTCGACGACGTACCCCTCGGGCACGGGCAGGCCCAGCGCCTGGGCCTCGCGGTAGAAGCCGGAGATGCGGGTCTCGGTGACGGAGGAGTTGCGCTGGCCGTGGATGTAGGCGATGCGCCGGTGGCCCAGCTCCGCCGCGTGCCTGACGAGCATGCGGATGCCCGCCATGTTGTCCGAGGCGATGCAGGGCCGGTTGTTGAACACGTGGTCCACCGTGGCCGAGGGGATGTCGCTGTTCACCAGCTCCGCCACCTCCGCCGAGTAGAAGTCCACGCAGGCCAGGCACACGCCGTCCACGTTGCGGTAGTGGCAGTGCTCCAGGTAGGTCATCTCCATGCTGCCGATGTTGTGGTTGATGAAGGTGATGTCGTAGCCGTGGGCCTCGGCCTCGGCCTTGAAGGCGTTCAGCATCGCCGCGAAGAACGGGTGCATCAGCCCGCTGGTGTTCTCGTCCACGAACAGCACGCCCAGGTTGTAGGACCGGTTGGTCTTGAGCGCCCGGGCCAGCGCGTTGGGCTGGTAGCCCATCTCCCGGGCCAGCTTCAGCACCTGCTTGCGGGTGTCCTCGCTGATGTCCGGGTAGTCGTTGAATACCTTGCTCACCGTGGAGATGGACATGCCGCACTTCCGGGCGACGTCCTTGATGGTCACTGACACGGTCAAAACCTCCAAAAAGGGCCATGATGGTCTAAAACGATTTCGATATCGCTTGCAGTATACCCCATCACCGGGAAAATTGCAAGCGGTTTTTTGGTTTTCGCCGCGTTTTTGTGTAAACGGGTTAAAAATATGGGCTAAAATATGTAAACTACTTCACTTTTACATCGCACACGTCCGTCACGCCGTCGGAGGCGGTGACGGTGACCCGGGCCTTGCCCGCGCCCACGGCGGTGACGTTGCCGTAGTCGTCCACCCACAGCACGCTGTCGTCGCTGGAGATCCATTCGAGGTTGTCGGGGTCGTACTCGTCGGGCTTGACCTTGGCGGACAGGGTCAGCGTGTCGCCCACGGCCATGGTGGCCTTGCTGCGGTCCAGGCGCACGGACCGGGCCAGCACGCCCTTGACGGTCACGTCGCACACAGACTCCGCGCCGTTGGACAGCCGCGCCACGATCTGGGCCGCGCCCTCCCCCACCGCGGTGACCTTGCCGCTGCGGACGGTGACCACGGACGGGTCGGTGGACAGCCACTCGCCGGACACGCCCTTGGCCCCGGCGGGCTCCACCGCGCCGGTGATGCGGCGGGTCTCCCCCACGGCCAGCTTCATGGACGACTGGTCCATCCGCACGATGGCGTCGAACACCTGCACCTGCGCGGACGCGGAGGCGCCGTTGATGGCCGTGGCGGTGATGGTGGCCGTGCCCACGCCGGTGGCCAGTATGCGCCCGTTGTGGGCGATGGCGACGCCCTCGTCAGAGCTGTTCCAACCCAATTGGCGCTCCGGCGCGGTGATGGCCTTGGATTCGACGCTGGCCTCGATGGACGCCTCCTGCCCCACGTACATCTGGGGCGGGGTGCCCAGCGCCACGCTCTGGGCCGAGTAGCCGCAGCGCACCTCGAGGGACTCGCCGTCGGACAGTATGCCCACGCTGCCCTGATTGCCGGGACCGGTCAGGAAGCAGCGGATGCCCTTGGCGGTCAGCAGCTCCTTATAAGACTGCTTGGGCTGGTCGCGGTCGTCGGTGCAGAACACCACCCACTTGGGCTGTATGAGGTCGATCACGTCCTCGTCGTGGGCGCCGTTGTGGTGGGGGTTCTTCAACACGTCCGTGCGCAAGCGCCCCGGGTAGCGCTTGTCCACCTCCCGCAGCACCCGGTCGGTGGTGTCGCCGGTGAACAGGAAGCTGCGCTGGCCGTAGTCCAGCCGCAGGATCAGCGAATTGTCGTTCTCGTGGCTGGAGCCGGGGAAGCACTGGCGGATCTCCAGCGGGCCCAGGCACGTCAGGTGGCCGCCGCCGATGGGAAAGCTGTCCCCCGGCTGGAGGATGACCCGCTCGGTGGCGGACACCACCTGCTTCTGTTCCTCGGTGGCGCACTCCAGTATGGCGCTCAAACAGCCCAGGTGGGAGATGTAGATGCGGTCGGGCTTGAATTCCTCGATGATCTCTGGCGCGCCCTCGATGTGGTCGTAGTGGCCGTGGGTGCCGATGTAGCTGTCCAGGTGGTCGATGCCCAGCGCGTGGACGAAGCGTATCGCCGACCGGGCGTCGTCCTCGAAGCCCACGTCGATCAGCGTCGTCGCCCCGTCGCAGCGGATGACGATGGCGTCCACCCGGCCCAGGTCCATGAAGTAGACCTCCAGCCCCTTCGAGGCTTCGGCCTCCTCCGCAAACCCCATATTCATTATCAGCAGCGCGAACAACAGCGCCGAGATCATGACATTTCGTAGAAATCTTTTCATGATTTCATCATATCATGATTCCGGCGCAAATGCAAGAAAATTTAGTGTGGACTTACGGTTACTCGAATTCCCGTTTGAGCGCGTCGTACATCACGTCCCGGGGCGCGGGCTGGCCGGTCCAGAGGCCATAGTTGATGCAGCCCTGGTTCACCAGCATGCCCAGGCCGTCCACGCACTTCGCGCCGCGGGCGGCGGCGTTCTTCAAGAACGGGGTCTCGGCAGGGTTGAACACCACGTCGCAGGCGACCATGCCGGGCCTCACGCCGTCGAAGTCCACGTCCGGGCAGGCGTCCACGTCTGGGAACAGGCCCACGCAGGTGGCGTTGATGAATATGTCGGTACCCTCCGGCACCTTCGCCGTGCCGGTCCAGGGTATGAATCCGGCCTTCGCGCCGGTGTGGGTGTTGATGGTGTCCACCAGCGCCGCGCCCCGGGCGGCGTTGCGGTTGATGACGGCGATGGTCCTGGCCCCGGCCAGGGCGCACTCCACGCCGATGGACCGGGCCGCGCCGCCCGCGCCCAGGATGGCCACGGACTTGCCCTCCAGCGCCACGCCCGCGTCCCTGAGCGACTGCACGAAGCCCTTGCCGTCGGTGTTCTCGCCGAACAGCGTGCCGTCCGCCCGGCAGACCACCGTGTTCACCGCGCCGATGACCCGCGCCGCGTCGGACAGGGCGTCGAGGTGCTTCAATACGTCGATCTTGTGGGGCATGGTCAGGTTGAAGCCCCGCATGTTGAACGCCTTCGCGCCGGCCACCGCGTCGTCCAGCGCCCCCGCCTCGACCTTGAGGGTCAGGTAGCGCCAGTTCAGGCCCGCGTGAGCGAAGCCGGCCTCGGTCATCGCGCCGGTGGGGTTGCCGTCCACCGGGTCGCCCATGCAGCCGACGAGTTCATGGCGATAGTTCTTAGACATAGTCAATCCTCCTGTATCAGGTCGCGTAGGTCGGCCAGCAGGCACTCCACGTCCTCCTCCCGGGTGGCCCAGCTCGTGCAGAAGCGCACGGCGGTGCGGTCGGCGTCGATCTTCTGGATGGTGGCGTAGCTGTACGCCCGCTTGAGCCGGTCGAGCGCGTCGTCGGGCAGTATGGGGAACTGCTGGTTGGTGGGGCTGTCGATCATGAGATCCACGCCCAGCGCCTGGAGCCCGGACTTCAGGCGCATCGCGAGCTGTATGGCGTGGCGGGCCATGTCCATGTAGAGCCCGTCCTCCAGCGCGGCCTCGAACTGCACGCCCAGCAGCCGCCCCTTCGCCAGCATGCCGCCCTTTTGCTTTATCATGTAGCGGAAGTCGGGCTGCAGGTCCTCCCGGGTGATGACCAGCGCCTCGCCGAACAGCAGCCCCTGCTTGGTGCCGCCGATGTAGAAGGCGTCGGTGACCTCGGCGATGAACGGCAGGTCCAGGTCGTTCTCCGGCGACGCCAGCCCGTAGCCCAGCCGCGCGCCGTCCAGGTACAGGGTCAGCCCCCAGCGGTCGCAGACCTCCCGCAGGTCGCTAAGCTGGTCCCGGCTGTACAGCGTGCCCACCTCGGTGGGGTTCGACACGTATACCGCGCCGGGCATGACCATGTGCTCGTGGGACTCGTCGGCGTAGTGCAGGGCGCAGTAGGCGTCCACGTCCGCGGCGTCCACCCGGCCGTCGCTGCCCGGCAGGGCGATGACCTTGTGGCCGGTGGCCTCCACCGCGCCGGTCTCGTGGACGGCGATGTGGCCCGTGTCCGCGCAGATGACCCCCTGCCAGGGCTTCAACACCGCCGACAGGAAGGTGAAGTTGGTCTGGGTGCCGCCCACCAGGAAGTGCACGTCCGCGTCCGGGGCCCGGCACAGCCCGCGGATGATGGCCCGCGCCCGCTCGCAGTGGGCGTCCTCGCCGTAGCCGGGGGTCTGCTCCAGGTTCGTCTCCATCAGCCGGGCCATGATCTCCGGGTGCGCCCCCTCAAGGTAATCGGAATTGAAACGTATCACGCTGCATCGCCTCTTTCTGATGTTTCCATATTAACACGATTCCCGCCATATGTCCATATGAAATTCTGTTGTGCATTTCCCGAAACGGTGCTATAATAGGGTATATTATGAGCATTATATGCGTATCAAAGGAGTGCGAGGGTATGAAGACGGCGATCATGTACGGCGCGGGCAACATCGGCCGGGGATTCATCGGCAAGGTGTTCGCGGATTCGGGGTACGAGGTTTGCTTCCTGGACATCATGCAGGAGATCATCGACGAGATGAACGCCCGCGGGCAGTACACGGTGCGCATCGTGTCCAACGACGGCGAGACGGACACCACGGTCAAGCCCGTGCGGGCGGTGAATTCGCTGACGGAGCAGGCCATCGACGAGATCGTGGACTGCGAGATCATGGCCACGGCGGTGGGCGTGAACGTGCTGCCGCGCATCGCGCCGGTGATCGCCAAGGGCATGGTGGCGCGGATGGAGCGCACGGGCAGGCCCCTGGACGTGATCCTGTGCGAGAACCAGCTGGGCGCGGACGAGCTGATGCGGGGCTGGATCTACGAGCAGCTGACGGATGAACAGAAGGCGTGGGCCGACCAGAACCTCGGCCTCGTCGAGGCGTCCATCGGCAGGATGGTGCCGCCGCTGACCCCGGAGATGCGGGCCCAGGACAAGCTGCTCATCTGCGTGGAGCCCTACGCGGAGCTGCCCGTGGACAGGGACGCCTTCAAGGGCGACATCCCGGACCTGGCGGGCCTCATCCCCTATTCCCCCTTCGAGTTCTACATCAAGCGCAAGCTGTTTTTGCACAACGGCGGGCACGCCCTGTGCGCGTACCTGGGGTATGAGAAGGGCTACGAGTACATCTGGCAGGCCATCGCCGACCCGGAGATCTACGAGGCCGCCAAGGCGTCCATGATGACCAGCGCCCGGGCGCTCGTCAACAAGTTCGGCGAGGGCGTGCGGGAGAACGTGGAATCCAACGTGGTGGACCTGCTGCATCGCTTCCAGAACAAAGCCCTCAAGGACACCGTCGCCCGGGTAGGCGCGGACCCGGTCAGGAAGCTGCGGCGCAACGACCGCATCATCGGCGCGGCGCTGTTCGCCATCGAGCAGGGCGTGGACCCGGCCCCCATCGTCAAGGGCATCGCCGCGGCGCTGCGGTTCGACCGGGCCGAGGACGCCACCGCGCCGGAATTGCAGGCGGCGCTGCATGACAAGGGCCTGGGCTACGTGCTGGAGCACTACATGGGCCTCGCGCCCGACGAGCCGCTTTACCGCATGATCCGCGAGGAAGTCTGAATATCCACAGGAGGCGCATAGGATGTACGTGATCGTGGGGCTGGGCAATCCCGGCAGGAAGTATGAGCACACCCGGCACAACGTGGGCTTCGACGTGGTGGAGGTCCTGTCGCAGAAGTACGACATCCCCATGCACCGCCTCCGCTGCAAGGCCGTGGTGGGCGAGGGCGTCATCCGCGGGCAGCGGGTCGCGCTGTGCCAGCCCCAGACGTTCATGAACCTGTCCGGGGAATCCGTCGTCCAATTGGTGAACTGGTACAAGCCCGAGCACGACCGGCTCATCGTCTGCTACGACGACGTGGACCTGCCCGAGGGCAAGCTGCGCTTCCGGCCCAAGGGCTCCGCCGGCACCCACAACGGCATGCGGAACATCATCTACCTGCTGGGCTGGGACGACTTTCCCCGGGTGCGGGTGGGCATCGGCCGGCCCGCCGAGGGCTGGGACATGAAGGACTGGGTGCTGTCCTCCTACGCCACCAAGGAATTACGGCAGACCATGTTCGACGCCTATATGGGCGCGGCGGACGTGGTGGCGGAATTGGTCGCGAATGGCGTGGACGCCGCGCGTCAGTTGGTAGGAAAATTGAACGGTTAGACCGGAGGAACTATGCAGGACATCGGTAGGCAAGTGGATTGCCTGTTCACCCCGCTGGACGAGCTTAAATCGTTCCAGGAGCTGACGCGCGCGCTTGAGAAGCCGGGCGTCTGTTCGGCATACGGCCCGGACGACGCCCAGCGGGCGCACCTGCTGGCCGCGGTGGTCAGGAAGCTGGATAAGCCGATGCTGGTCGTCGAGCCCAACGAGCTGGCCGCCTCCCGCATGGCCGAGGACATGAACCTGCTCCTGGGCGGCGGCGCGCGGTTCCTGCCCGGGCGGGACGTGACGTTCCTCAAGACCGCGGCGTCCAGCCGGGAGCTTTCGATGCGCCGCATCGAGGCCCTGGGCGACTGCATGACCGGCGCGGCCCGGGCGCTGGTGCTGCCCGCCGACGCGCTGCTGTTTCGGATGGCCCCGCCCGAGGGGTTCCACGACCGGGTGATCGGCCTTTCCGAGGGCATGCGCATGGAGCCCGCGGAGCTGGCCGCGCTGCTCACCGCCGCGGGCTACGAGCGCGTGCAGGTGGTGGAGGCCCGGGGCCAGTGCGCCCTGCGCGGCGGCATACTGGACGTGTACCCGGTGGGCGGGCCCAACGCCCTGCGCGTGGAGTTCTTCGACGACGAGATCGACTCCATACGCTCCTTCGACGTGATGACCCAGCGCTCCATCTCCCGCCGCCCGGCGGTGAAGCTGTACCCGGCCCAGGAGTTCCTGCCCGACGGTGCGGAACGGGAGCAGGCGGCGCAGGCGCTGGAAAAGCTGGTGGAGAGCCGCGAAGAGCGGGACCGGGACGGCGACGTCGCCGACCGGCAGACCGCCATCGAGCGGGAGTTCGACCTGATCCCCTTCGACGAATTTTTGCAATTGGCCCTGTCCGACGAGGAGGCGCCCGCGCCCAAGGGCAAGAAGGGTTCAAAGAAGCCCGCGGCGTTCGAGCAGCGGGTGACCTCGTCCTCGGCGCTCAGGCGCAACTTCGCCGGCGCGGCGGAGGCCCTGCGCACGGGCCGCATGCCCGACGGCGCGGACTCGCTGCTGCCGATATTGTTCGGCTACCGCCACACCGCCGCGGACTACCTGGACGACCCCATCGTGGTGTTCGACCAGCCCGACCGCCTGCGGGAGCGCTGCGAGAACCGGCTGATGGAGTTCAAGGAGCAGTTCACCGCCGCGCTGGAGCGCCAGGAGGCGCTGCCCGCCCAGGCGGGATTGCTGTTCAACTACGACGAGGTCCTGGCCCGGTTCCGCGACAGGCGGGTGCTGCTGACCAACCTGTTCATGCGCACCGAGCGGGACTTCAAGCCCACGGCGCTGATCAAGCTGGAGTGCCGCAACGCCTCCGGCTACCAGAGCAACATCAAGGAGCTGGCCCGGGACCTGGACCAGTGGAAGCGGGACGGCTGGCGGGTGGCGCTGCTGGCCGGCGGCACCGCCCGGGGCGAGCGCCTGGAGGGGGCGCTGGACACCCAGGGCTCCCCCGCCCCGTTCATGCCGGACATCCCGGACGCATTGGAGCCGGGCAGGCCCGTCATCTTCCCGATGACCCTGAACCGGGGCTTTCTGTACCCCGAGATCAGGTTCGCCGTGGTGTCGGAATCGGACATCTACGGCGTCAACCGCCAGCGCCGCGGCAAGCGGACGGCGTCCGGCGAGAAGCTGGCCGCGTTCACCGACCTCAAGGTGGGCGACTTTGTCGTGCACGAGAACCACGGCATCGGCCAGTACATGGGCATGGTGCGCCTGTCCTCGGACGGCACCTACCGGGACTTTTTGCACATCCGCTACCAGGGCGCGGACAAGCTGTACGTGCCCACCGACCAGCTCGACCGGGTGCAGAAGTACATCGGCTCCGAGGGCGAGACGCCGAAGCTGAACAAGCTGTCCGGCGGCGAGTGGCAGCGGCAGAAGAGCAAGGTCAAGCAGTCCATACAGGCCATCGCGGGCGACCTCTTGAAGCTCTACGCGGCGCGGGAGTCCATCCCCGGCCACGCCTTCGACCCGGACACCCCGTGGCAGCGGGAGTTCGAGGACGGCTTCCCCTACGAGGAGACCCCCGACCAGCTCGCCGCCATCGAGGACATCAAGCGGGACATGGAGAAGCCCAAGATCATGGACCGGCTGCTGTGCGGCGACGTGGGCTACGGCAAGACCGAGGTGGCGCTGCGGGCCATCTTCAAGGCGGTCATGGGCGGCAAGCAGGCCGCGATGCTGGCCCCCACCACCATACTGGTGCAGCAGCACTACGCCACGATGCTGAACCGCTTCGCCGGGTTCCCGGTGAACGTGGAGGTGCTGAGCCGCTTCAAGACCGCCGCCGAGCAGCGGGACATCATCAAGCGCCTTGAGGCCGGGGAGATCGACGTCATCGTCGGCACCCACCGGCTCTTGGCCAAGGACGTGAAGTTCAAGGACCTGGGCCTGCTGGTGGTGGACGAGGAGCAGCGCTTCGGCGTCACCCACAAGGAGGCCATCAAGCAACTCAAACGCTCGGTGGACGTGCTGACGCTGACCGCCACGCCCATCCCCCGGACGCTGCACATGTCCATGGTGGGCATCCGCGACATGAGCCTGCTGCAATCCCCGCCGGAGGAGCGCTTCCCGGTGCAGACCTACGTGGTGGAATACTCCGACGGGCTGGTGCGCGAC